>NZ_JAMYQH010000014.1:0-174774 GCF_040320765.1 Mesorhizobium sp. M0618
TCGACAACCGAGCGCTTGAAACTCTCGCTGTATTTGGACATGCAAAACCCCCGAAGGTTGTGTCCAACTTTCGGGGGTCAGTTCAAAACGGGGCTTTTTTCATTGGAGCGGGAGGACGCATGGCCGGGCAGATCATTATCTTGAACGGCGCGCCGCGATCGGGAAAATCAAGCATCGCGAGGGCTATTCAGGAGAGCTTCGACGGCGTCTGGCTCCATCTCGGCGTCGACGTCTACGAGCAGGCCACGCCGGCACGCTATCGGCCTGGGATAGGATTGCGGCCTGGCGGCGAGCGTCCGGACCTTGAGGCCCTCGTGCCCGGATTATACGCCGCGCTCTACGAATCGATAGCCGCTCATAGCCGGTTGGAGCTGAATGTCGTTGCGGATGTCGGCCATCACGATGCCTATTCGAAACCGCTCCACATCCTGGCCGATTGCGCTCGCCGTCTCGCCGGTCTGCCGGTGCTGCTTGTCGGTGTTCGCTGTCCGATCGAAATCATCATGGAGAGGCGTGCGGCCAGCGCGGCAGACAAGGGATATGTAACCGGCTCGCCCGACGATCCCGTGCCATTGCCCGTGCGTCTGTGGCAGGAAGAGGTTCACCGGCCAGGCATATACGATCTGGAGGTCGACACCTCGCTCCTCAGCCCTGGGCAATGCGCGGATACGATCGGAGAGCAGCTTCGGCAAGCACCGTATCCAACAGCGTTTCAGAAACTATTCAACCCATCCAGCGCGGCCCTTGAGCCGTTTTGACCGGCATGGCCGCCGCAGGCGGGTTCGTCCAGATCGGCGAATTTACAGCCCGCATACGGCCGGCGATTGCATGGTGGAGCTCTCGATTTCAGCGGCCATGCGGTCCGACGCGAAACGTGTCACCAAATATCCGCACGCCTTCCAGATCGCGATCATCAGGAATGCACCCGCATAGCCATCCACGGCATAGTGCCAGCCAAGCACGACGGAACCGACCATAATGACGCCGGCGAATAACCACATCACAAGACCGGCCAGCCGAGACCGCCGTGTTGCATAGAGGGCGACCAGAACCGCCATCGCAACGTGCAGGGATGGGAAGGCGGATATACCGACGCTGCCGGTAGTTGCGCCGGTATAGCCACTCCACAGCATATCCTGCGTGCTGAGCGCCCAGATCGGATAGACGCGATCGGCAACGGCAAGTGCTTGCATGAGGGGGTGAAAGTCGTTGCCGAACCCCAATCGCTCGTAAAAGCAAGGGCCAGCCGACGACAGGCCCATCGCGAGGAAGAAGCCACCCAGCGTCCACATCGTCATGAAGCTCATCAGGAACTGGTGACGCAGCTTCGTATCCTTGCGTGTGATGCACACGGTGAAAACCGTGGTGATGAGCACGACGAACCAGAAATTGTACGCGATGTTGATGATCTTCAACGCAAGCGGCGACTGGACGACAAACCACAACCATTCGTGCGGGGCTCGACCGAAATGCAGGATGCGATCGGCGTGAGCCAATGCTTTGTCCCATGCAAACGGAGAGAGGATTGCAATGGCTCCCTTCAACACACCGATCGCGGATATGAAGGCAAGACCCGCACCCAGGCCATTCAGGCTGTTGGCAATGCGTTCGGCATCGCCAAAGAATCTACCCAGTGACTTGAGGAAGGTGTGCAGCGGTTCGGTATCCCGCTGGACCAGCGCAAGGTGGAAAAGCGTCCCAAGTGCAAGGGCTGAGCCGCAAATCCAGAAGGCGATGAAAAGATACTTGGCGTATTCCTCCAGAACGCCGAAATCCGGCATGTTTCCAGTGTGCCACCCGACTGCGCTTGCCAGAACCAGCGCAGCGGCAGCCATAGCGTGCAGCAGCCGGTGTCGCCAAAAGGCATCCGCCAAGATACCAAGAAAAGCACGTCCGAAAATTGCCCCCGTCAGCGGGGCCGATGCCGCAACCGAATCTTCCATGGTTTTGAAGCCCCACAGCTCGCCACGCCGTTACTGCTTTACCGTGAGACGGTTCAATATTTCCTAATCAGACGATTAGAGTTGCAAACGGTTGAGTCCCGGCCCGGCACGGCCGGGCACTAGAATCGTCTTCTCGGCTGAACGGCGCTACCCGGTCCGCCACATCGGCTTACCTCTCGCTCTCAATTTTTGAGTGCAGTCCGGATCTTTTCGGCATTTTCGGTCAGCACCTCCGGCTTCTCCATTCCTCCCGTGTGCGACTTCAGCGGGATGCCGTCGAAGCGCGGAATGACATGTACATGCAGATGATAGACGGTTTGCCCCGATGCCGGCTCATTGAACTGCATGATGGTGACGCCGTCGGCGCCAAAGGCCTTTTTCACCGCCAGCGCCACTTTCTGAACGACGCTCAAGAGATGGCCGAAAATCGACGGGTCGGCGTCGAGCAGGTTGCGCGATGGCGCCTTCGGCACCACGAGCGTATGGCCTGGCCCCTGCGGCATCACATCCATGAAGGCTATGAACGCATCGTCCTCGTAGACGCGGTGCGAGGGAATTTCGCCGCGCAGGATCTTGGCGAAGATGTTGTCGGTATCGTAGGCGGCCTCTGTCATGGTGAACGCTCCGGATTGCCTTTCGTGTAGCGAAACGGTGGAAAATCGGCAAGACGATCGGACAAAGTCGGCCCTGCTCGTCAAGGCAGCCCTGTTGCTACTCCTCCAGATCCTTGCGGAACGGGGTGTGCTCTTCCAGATATTCGCTCATCCGCTCCACCTCCTGTCGTTCGCGCCGGAGGTAGTCGGCGACGGCATTGCGCAGGCCTGGGTGTGCAATGTAGTGCGCGGAATGCATGGTCACCGGCCGGTAGCCGCGCGCCAGCTTGTGCTCGCCCTGCGCGCCCGCCTCCACCACCTTCAGCTTGCGCTCGATGGCGAAGTCGATCGCCTGGTGATAGCAGACCTCGAAATGCAGGAAGGGATGGTCCTCGATACAGCCCCAGTTGCGGCCATAGAGTGCGTCGGAGCCGATGAAATTGATGGCCCCGGCAATGTATCGCCCGTTGCGCCTCGCCATCACCAGCAGGATGTCGTCGGCCATGCGTTCGCCGATCAGCGAAAAGAATTGACGGTTGAGATAGGGCCGACCCCATTTGCGGCTGCCGGTGTCCATGTAGAAGGCGAAGAAATCGTCCCAGGCCTTCTCCGTGAGGTCCTTGCCGGTCAGCCGGTCGATCGAAATGCCTGGGGCAAGCGCTTCACGCCTTTCCTTCTTCATCGCCTTTCGCTTGCGCGAGGCAAGGGTGGCGAGGAAGTCGTCATAGGTCGAAAAGCCTTCGTTGAAGAAATGGAATTGCTGGTCGGTGCGGTGCAGGAAGCCTGCCGCTTCCAGCACCTCCACATCGCTCTCTTGCGCGAAGGTGACATGCGCGGAAGAGACGCCGAGTTTTTGCGTCACCGCCTTCAGGCCCGCCACGAGACCGGCCTTTACTTTGGCGCTGTCCTCGCCTTTGCTGACCAGCAGGCGAGGGCCGGTGACCGGGGAGAACGGCACGGCACTTTGCAGTTTGGGGTAGTAACGGCCGCCGGCGCGCTCGAAGGCATCCGACCAGCCATGATCGAACACATATTCGCCCTGGCTGTGCGATTTGAGATAACAGGGCACCGCGCCCAGCAATCTGCCTTGCCCGTCCTCCAGCCTGAGGTGATGGCCCTGCCAGCCGGTACGCCGCACGGCGCATCCAGAATCTTCGAGCGCACTTAGAAAAGCGAAGGAAACCAAAGGATTGTAACTGGTTTCTGAATCTCCGCGCGCAGTTCCGGCAAAGCCGTTCCATTCATCACAGGTGAAGGCGCCGATGCCGGCGGCGACGCGGATCGAATAGTCCGCATTGGCCGTTTGTCCGTCACCCTCGTCGCCCTGATCCATGAGGCTTATTTAAGCTCCGTCCGGCCTGGTACAAGTCACGTTTCAGACACTCAGGCGACTTTGACCAGATCGGGTTCGAACCCTTCGAACGTCATCTGGTCGGCATATCTGAAGGTCAGGTCGACCGCCGGCTGGTCATGCACCGTCCAGGTGATAACAGGCATTTTCAGCCTTTCACGCACGAAGCTGACAAATGGGTTCGGCAGGTCGCCGGCGGCGTAGGAGGTGAAGGCGATCTCATGCGCCAGCATGGCGAAATGCGCCTCGATCAACCCGACGTCCTTGCCGTAGGCGGTGAGCCCCCCTGGGATACCCGGCGCGTCCTTCGGAAAATCGCGGACCAGCCAGTGGTCGAACGACATGATCGCCGCTTTGCCCTTGTAGCGCTTGAGCATCTTGCCGACGCTTGCCACCAGGCCTTCGTCATAGCCGGGCGTGCCTTTCAACTCGACCACCAATGGCACGCGGCCGTTCACCAGGTCGAGCGCTTCCTGCAGCGTCGGCACATGGTCCGCCGTGCCACCGACCCTGAGCGCCGCGAGTTCAGCTGCGGTACGCTGCCAGACGAAACCATCCTGGCCGGTCAGGCGCTTGAGATCGCCGTCATGGATGATGACGGGAACACGGTCGGACGACAGGTGCACGTCGCATTCGATGGCATAGCCGCGCTCGGCGGCCGCGGCGAAGGCCGACAGCGTGTTTTCCCAGCGCGTCTTGTTCATGTCGTGGAAGCCGCGATGGGCGACGGGCCGGGCGGTCAGCCAGGATAGGTCGGTCATATCTATCCCCTGGCTCATTCGATTTCGAAGACGGCTTCGATTTCCACTGCGGCATTAAGCGGCAAGCAGGCGGTGCCGACGGCGGAGCGCGCATGCTTGCCACGTTCGCCAAGGGCCGCCACCAGGAAATCGGAGGCGCCGTTGGCAACCAGATGCTGCTCGACGAACTCAGGTGCCGAGGCGACGAAAACGGTGATCTTCACCAGACGGCTAATCTTCTCGAGGTCGCCGAGTGCTGCCTTGGCCTGTGCCAGGATGTTGATCGCGCAGTATTTTGCCGCGTCCTTGCCGCCTGCCGTATCCAGATCGCGACCTAACAGCCCGCTCGCCTGCAGCTTGCCGTCCTTGAGCGGCAATTGCCCGGCGGTGAACAGCAGATTACCGGTCCGGCAATAGGGCACATAGTTGGCGGCGGGCGCGGCGGCGACGGGAAGCGTCACACCCAGATCGCTTAGCCGCTTTTCGATTGTTTCACTCATGGTATTTCCCTATTGCTTGGTGACGCCGCGCCGGCCGGGCCGAAATTGCTATTTTTGCCTCGCTTCCGCCACGACTTTTTTTAAGCTGGACCATCTTTCCCTGCGGCCTGCCATCAGTCGCGACGATCGGAGTACCTCATGCGCGCAACGCGCCTCGCATTCCATGCCGTCCTGTTGTCGGGGGTCTTCTCGATAGGCCCTGCCTTCGCAGCGCCTGCGTTGCAAGCGCACCGCGCCGTTTACGATCTTACCCTGAAAAAAGCGTCCGATCAGTCCGGCATCACGGGCATATCCGGCCGCATGGTTTATGAGTTCAATGGCTCGGCCTGCGAAGGCTATACGGTGAAATTCCGCTTCGTCACCCAGATCGTCACCGCCGACAACACCAGGTTGACCGACCAGCAGACGACCACTTTCGAGGACGCCGAAGGCAAGACTTTTTCGTTCGTGACAAAATCCTTCGTCGACCAGAATCTCGACAAGGAGGTCAGGGGCATCGCCACGAAAGAGACCAAGGGCCTGAAGGTCGACATCGACAAGCCTGAAAAGAACAGCGTCGAGCTGGCGACAACCCAATTCCCGACCCAGCATCTGGTCGAACTGATCGGCAAGGCCGAAAAGGGCGAGAATTTTTACGAAACGAACCTGTTCGACGGTTCCGAAGACGCCAACAAGGTGATGACCACCACCGTGGTGGTCGGCAAGAAAACCGATGCCGACAAGGCCGACCCGGAAGCTTCGGCACTGGCAAAGCTCGCCACCGACAAATACTGGCCGGTCGACATCGCCTATTTCGACGACACCAACAAGACGGGCGAAGAGGTGCCGGAATACCGTATCAGCTTCAAGCTGCATGAGAACGGCATCACCCGCGATCTCGTCATGGACTATGGCGACTTCTCGATGACCGGCAAGCTGGTCAATCTGTCGCTGTTCGACCAGACGAAAGCCTGCCCGACGAAATAGGGCTTCATCCGGCCGGTTGATTAACCACGACACGGGGTGGTCGTCGCGGACGACTTGAACGTGCCGCAATCGTCTCTCAACCTCTCCCAGCGTCCAGGCGCGAGGGGGATCAGCTTGAGCAGGATCGATACATTCGTGGCGCCGCGGCCCAACCCGGCACTGATCAGGGCCATGACATCCGTCAACCGGATCGTCATGCTGCGCGGAATTCCCGGATTTCGCGATATCTTGCCTTTCAATCGCCTGGCCGGTCTGCGCGGCGTCTCAAATGTCCGCCATATCGACTTTCCCCATGCCGATCTTGAGCGGCTGAAGGCCAGTTGCGGGGCAGGGAAGGCGACCTTCATCACGCCCAATCATCCCGAATTCTTCACCGACTGGATGATCGACAAGGAGATCGTGTCGCAAGTCAGCCCGCTCGCGGCCTCATGGGCAACCAATGGTGTCGTCAACGGCCTTGGCCGGCTGATGCAGAAATTCTGGCTGGCCAACAATCTGATCGCCCAGATCCCCGGCAACAGCGGGGCAGCGAAGGAACACTCCGTCGCCTGGGCCTTGAAGGGCCATGGCGTGCTGCTGCATCCCGAAGGCGGCGTCGGCTGGCACGCCAATGTCGTTGCGCCGTTGCTGCCGGGTGCCGTCGAGATGGGGCTTGAGGCCCTCAAGCGTGGCCGGGCGACGGATCCGGATTTCAAGGTCTGGATCGCGCCAGTCGTCTGGAAGCTTGCCTTCACCAGGAATGTCGAAGCGGCGCTGGCGAAGGAATGCGCCTATGTCGAGAAAAGCCTGAACATAGAACGCCACGCGACCGACACGCTGCCGCAGCGCATCCACCATATCTATTCGACGCTGCTGACCCGCGACGAAGCCGTGTGGGGCATGCAATCCGACGAAGGCGCGACATATGCCAAGCGCCAACAGGGGTTGGTCACCGAGCTCGGCCGCCGGCTTGGCGAAAGCATCTCACACGACGCTGCCATCACCGACACCACCGAGCTTCTGCGGCGGGCGCGTCGTTGGCAGCGTGAAAACACCGGCGATGTGGAAGGGCAAAAGCAGGTCCGCGCGCTCGCCGACACGATTCAGAGGCTGCAACGCGTCGGGCCCTGGGCCGCGGCCAACCCGCGCATCAGCCTGGAAGAGATCGCCGAACATGTGAAGCGGGTCCGCAACGACTATTGCCGGGGCGGACTGCGTGACACGATGAACCGGTTCATTCCGCAGCCGGCGGGGCCGCGTTGCGCCCATATCCGGGTGCCCGATCCACTTGGCTTGCATGAATATCCGGGCTCGATCGACGATGCGGTTGCCGAGCTGCACCGTCGCATGCAGGACACAATCACCAGCACCGTGGCTGAAGTCGAGGCCGGCGGCGGCTTCATTTTCTATCCGAATCCCTTCTATCATCGCTAGACGAGTGCCTGTCGGCGCAAGATGAAGGAATACGGCAAGCTTCATGGCGGTCTATGTCGACGCAGCGATCTGGAACTGGGCCGGCCATCGCTGGTGCCATCTGTTGGCCGACGACACCGACGAGTTGCATCGCTTTGCCGCCCGGCTCGGCGTCAAGCGCTCATCCTACCAGGGGCCGCCCAAGACATCGGCCCCGCATTATGACATAACCGGCTTCGAGCGCGACCGAGCGGTGCGGCTCGGCGCTATCGAATGCAGCCGCGAGGAGATCGTCGCGGTCTTCCGGCGGGTGCGGGTGCCGAACGGGAAGATAAAGCGCTGACGCAGGGCGCGGATCGTCGCACGCAGCACCACGGATCCCGCGGCGCTTGCGTTTATCGCGCATACCCTCTATATGCGCGCTCATTCCACACACGGACTTTGGTGTCTGCCCGGGAGAAATCCGGCTGAAACCTCCGGTGGCGTTCGAGGACAAAGTCCAAAAATGCCTGTGTCCGTGGAGGCTAACCGGAAAGGAACTTTGAATGGCACTGCCTGATTTCAGCATGCGCCAGCTTTTGGAAGCTGGCATTCACTTCGGCCACCAGACCCACCGCTGGAACCCGAAGATGGCGCCCTACATCTATGGCGCCCGCAACAACATCCACATCATCGACCTGTCGCAGACGGTGCCTTTGCTGCACCAGGCGCTGAAGCAGGTTTCCGACACCGTCGCCAAGGGTGGCCGCGTGCTGTTCGTCGGCACCAAGCGCCAGGCCTCCGACATCGTCGCCGATGCGGCACAGCGTTCGGCTCAGTATTATGTCAACTCGCGTTGGCTCGGCGGCATGCTGACCAACTGGAAGACGATCTCGAACTCGATCCAGCGCCTGCGCAAGCTCGACGAGATGCTGGCCGGCGAAGCGCAAGGGTTGACCAAGAAGGAACGCCTCAACCTCGACCGCGAGCGCGAGAAGCTCGACAAGGCGCTGGGCGGCATCAAGGACATGGGCTCGACGCCCGACCTGATGTTCGTGATCGACACCAACAAGGAAGCGATCGCCATCCTTGAGGCCAAGCGCCTCGGCATCCCGGTCGTCGCCATCATCGATTCGAACTGCGATCCGGACAAGATCGACTTCCCGATCCCCGGCAATGACGACGCGGCCCGCGCCATCCAGCTCTATTGCGACCTGATCGCCAAGGCTGCGATCGACGGCATCGCCCGCCAGCAGGGCGCGCTCGGCGTCGACATCGGCGCTTCGGTCGAAGCTCCGGTCGAACCCGCGCTCGACCCGGCTCCGGCCCCGGCGTCGGAAGCTCCCGAAGCTTGATAATCGAAGGCCGGTTGCGGCCTTCATCTTTCTCATATTCTGGCACGCTAAACAGACGCACCATCGAATACCGATGGTGCGTCGGTGCATTTAAAACAAAGAGGCGACAATGAGCATTTCGGCTGCACAGGTCAAAGAACTCCGCGACTTGACCGGCGCGGGCATGATGGATTGCAAGGCCGCGTTGACCGAGACCAACGGCAACATGGAAGAGGCCGTCGACTGGCTGCGCAAGAAGGGTATCTCCAAGGCCGACAAGAAGGCTGGCCGCACCGCGGCTGAAGGTCTGATCGGCGTCGACAATGGCGTGCGCGAAGCTGCCGTCGTGGAAGTCAATTCCGAGACCGACTTCGTGGCCCGCAACGCCGCGTTTCAGGAAATCGTGGCCAACGTTGCCAAGGTTGCGCTGGCCTATGGCACGACGGAGGCTGTGGCCGCCGCAAAGTATCCAGGTTCCGACAAGTCGGTTGCCGACACCATCAAGGACGCTGTCGGCACCATCGGCGAAAACATGGGCTTCCGCCGCTCGGCCAAGCTCACCGTTCCGCACGGCGCTGTCGCTACCTACGTTCACAACGCGGTTGCCGACGGCCTTGGCAAGCTCGGCGTGCTGGTCGCGATCGAGACCACGGGCAATGAGCATGCCGCCAACGCCTTTGGCCGCCAGGTGGCCATGCATGTTGCCGCCACCAACCCTCTGGCACTGACCGCAGAGCAGATCGATCCGGCCGCGGTCGAACGCGAGAAGGCGATCTTCTCCGACCAGGCGCGCCAGTCCGGCAAGCCGGAAGCGATCATCGAGAAGATGGTCGAGGGCCGTCTGCGCAAGTTCTACGAGGAAGTCGTGCTCCTGAAGCAGGCCTTCGTGCTCAATCCCGACATCACTGTCGAGAAGGCGCTGAAGGATGCCGAGAAGGAGATCGGTGCGCCGGCCAAGATCACCGCCTACCTGCGCTTTGCGCTGGGCGAGGGCATCGAGAAGGAAGAGACCGATTTCGCCGCGGAAGTCGCTGCAGCGGTCAAGAAATAGCCCTTTCCAGGGCTCACGAACTCAGGCATCTCGGCCGGGTGTCCGCAAGGAGGCCCGGCCGATTTCTTGTGCGGTGTCGATAAAGGCCCTGAGCTTCGGCGCCATCGCCGCCCGGCGAGGGAAATAGAGGAATAGCCCCGGTTCCTCGATCGCCGTCTGCGGCAGCACCTGGACGAGGCGGCCCGCGGCAAGATCGGCGCGCGCCAGCGGCTCGAACACATAGGCAAGCCCGACGCCTGCAAGCGCAAGATCGATTGCTGCGAGCGAATCCGTCACGACAACGCTGCCCCGCGTCTCCATGGCGATGTCCTTGCCATCCTCGATCAAATCCCAGCGATAGAGCGCACCGGAGCGGACGAGCCGGTAGCCGATACAATTGTGGTTCGCCAGGTCGGCAACGCCGCCGGGACGGCCGTGCCTTCCGATATAGGCGGGCGAGGCGACGATTACGACGGAGAATGGCGGCGTCAGCCGGACCGCAACCATGTCCTGAGCGATCATCTCGCCAAGCCGGACGCCGGCATCGAAGCCTTCGCCGACGATATCAACCAGACCCTGGTCAGCGAAGACCTCGACCGTAACCTCCGGATAGCGCTCGGCCATCGCCGCGACCACCGGCGTCACCGCCAATGGTATCGCTATGTTGGAGGCGTTGATCCTGAGCAGGCCAGACGGCCTGCCTTTGACGCTGCGGATGCGGTCCATCCGCTCGGCAATATCCTGGAGGGCCGGAGCCGCCGTTTCCACCAGCGCCTTGCCGGCCTCGGTGAGCGAAACGCTGCGCGTCGTGCGGGCGAACAAGGGCTGGCCGATCCGCTCTTCGACAATGCGCACCGCATGGCTGACCGCCGAAGGGCTCATGCCGAGTTCGGCGGCGGCAAGCGCGAAGCCGCCACGCCGGGCAACGGCGACCACGACCGGAAGATGGCTGAGCAGATCGCGATCCATTCATGAATGATATCGCATGGTCTTTGCGAACAATGCAATCTTATCGATGCCAAGGCTGCGGTCCACATTGTCGCCAAAACATCGGCGATCGGCCGATGGCATCGAGGAGACGAGACATGAATGCGTTAAGACAGGTAACATTCGCGGCAGGCATGGCGTTGGCGCCGATGGATGCCGGTGGGGCGGAGCCATCAGACTGGCGGGCCCTTGCAGACGAACGCGCGGTCATTCGCATTGCCGATGCCATCGACCGGGCCGTCGACGCCCAGGACTGGAAACTTGCACGCGGCTATTTTGCGGATCGGATCACCGCCGACTTCAGCAGTCTCTCCGGACAGCCAGCGGCCAACATCGCTTCCGACGATCTGGTTGGCGCTTGGGCGGCCAACCTCAAGGGCAGCAAGACAAGCCTGCATCTGCGCACCAATCACCAGGTCGCTCTCAAGGCGGACACGGCGACTGTCCTGTCGAACGGCTATGCTTGGAACCGGATGGAAGGCAATGGCGACCCGCTTTGGGAGGTCTGGGGCACCTATGAGCATCACCTGACGCGTTTTGCGGATGGCTGGAAGGTCGATGGCTTCGCGTTCCACATGACACACGAGCGCGGCAATCCCTGGGTCAAGAACACTCCGGGCCAGTGACGCGCGGGGGTATCTATCACCAAGCATTGGAAGACGATCATGACCATGACCTACTACACTCTTGGCAACAGCGGCCTTAGGGTCAGCCGACTGGCACTGGGCACGATGACTTTCGGCAAGGAATGGGGCTGGGGAGCCGACAGGGATACGGCGCGGGCGATTTTCGACGCCTATGTCGAGGCGGGCGGCAATGTCTTCGACACGGCGGATCTCTACACAGATGGCACGGCCGAAGCCTGGCTTGGTGAATTCATCGCCGAGCGCGGGCTGCGCGACACGGCGGTGATAGCCAGCAAGTTCACCATGAACATGCAGCCCGGCAATCCGAATGCTGGCGGCAACGGCCGCAAGAACATCATGCGGGCCGTCGATGCTTCGCTGAAACGGTTGGGGACCGACTATATCGATCTCTATCTCATGCATGTCTGGGACAGGCTGACCCCGGCTGAAGAGGTCATGCGCACGCTGGACGACCTGGTTCGGATGGGCAAGATTCGCCATGTGGGACTTTCCGATGTGCCCGCCTGGTACGCGGGTCGCGCACAGGCGATCGCCGAATTGCGAGGATATGAGCCGGTTTCGGCGCTACAGCTCGAATATTCGCTGGCCGAACGCGCGATCGAGAACGAGTTCGTGCCATTCGGCACGCGCCATGGCGCCGGCATCATGGTGTGGAGCCCGCTGGCCAGCGGTTTGCTGAGCGGCAAGTATCGACCGGCCCAGACCGGAAACGGCCGCCTCGACGGATTTCGCAACTCGACGCATCCGGGTTTCCAAAAGTTCACGCAACGCAACTGGGCTATCGTGGCCGAACTCGAGAAGGTCGCATCCGAGATCGGCCGCAGCATGCCTCAGGTCGCTCTCAACTGGGTGGCGACGCAGCCGGGGATCGCAACCGTCATCCTCGGTGCGACGACGCTCAGCCAAATGCATGACAATCTTGGCGCGCTGGATTTCGAGATTCCGAAAGCGCATCGCGACCGGCTGGAGAGAGCCAGCGGAACTCCAGCGCCGTTTCCCTATTCCTATTTCGGTTCACAGATACAGGCGCGCGTTACCGGCGGCGCGACAACCGGCGACAAGCCCTCCAACTACGCGTCACCGGTGCTTATCGAAGGAGAGTCGGCCAGCGTGTCCACCAATTGATCGATGGGACGGGAAACCGGCAATTTGCCGTTTGGGCGCCGCGTGACATCGGGGCGCCCTTCGTGTATCGGAACGCCATTGTTTCGGATGGCGCGCCTGCGCCAGAGAGCCACCCGGAACGCGCCACATGCAAATGAAGAGGCCCAGATGACGGTGAAGCCCCTCTACCGACGTGTCTTGCTGAAAGCGTCGGGCGAAGCACTGATGGGCGAGCAGCATTTCGGCATCGACGTGTCAGTGGTGGATCGCATCGCCGGCGACATCGCCGAGGCGCGCGCATTGGGCATCGAGGTTGGCGTCGTCATCGGCGGCGGCAACATCTTTCGCGGCGTGGCCGTTGCCTCCAAGGGCGGCGATCGTGTCACCGGCGACCACATGGGCATGCTTGCCACGGTGATCAACTCGTTGGCGCTGCGCACGTCATTGAACAAGATCGGCGTCGACGCCGTGGTGCTTTCGGCGATCGCCATGCCCGAACTTTGCGAGAGCTTTTCGCAGCGCCAGGCGACCGCCTACATGAACCAGGGCAAGGTGGTGATCTTTGCCGGCGGCACCGGCAATCCGTTCTTCACCACTGATTCGGCCGCCGCCCTCCGTGCGGCTGAAATCGGCGCCGACGCTCTGTTCAAGGGCACTCAGGTCGACGGCGTCTACTCGGCGGACCCGAAAAAGGACCCCAGTGCGACGCGCTTCGAGCGCATCAGCCATGGCGAAGTCATAAATCGCGGCCTTTCCATCATGGATACTGCTGCGATTGCACTTGCGCGCGAAAACAACATTCCGATAATCGTCTATTCGATCCACGAAAAAGGTGGTTTCGGCGATATTCTGAGGGGCGGCGGCCGCTGCACGGTCGTCGCGGACGATTGATCGGCGGCCTGACCCGAAAAGGGAAGCCGGTTTTCGAAAGTTCGATTCGAAGACGGCCCCGAAGCAGTGAGCCCGCATTAGACGGGTCGAGGAGATAAAGATGAGTGGTGAGTACGACGATCTCAAGCGGCGCATGGATGGGGCTATTGCCGCGTTCAAGCATGATCTGGCCTCGCTGCGGACCGGTCGCGCCTCCAGCAATCTGCTCGATGCGATCCAGGTGCAGGCCTACGGCACCACCATGCCGATCAATCAGGTCGCCAACGTCTCGGTGCCGGAGCCGCGCATGATCTCGGTATCGGTATGGGACAAGTCGATGGTTGGCGCGGTCGACCGCGCGATCCGCGAATCCAATTTGGGGTTCAACCCGATCGTGGACGGCACCAATCTCAGGATTCCACTTCCCGAACTTAACGAACAGCGCCGCAAGGAACTGGTCAAGATCTCGCACACCTACGCCGAGAACGCCCGTGTCGCCGCGCGCCATGTGCGCCGCGACGGCATGGACTTCCTGAAGAAGGCGGAGAAGGACGGCGACATCAGCGAAGACGATCAGCGCAAGCGCTCGGACCAGGTCCAGAAACTTACCGACGAGACGATCAGCACCATCGACCACCTGCTTTCCGATAAGGAAGCTGAAATCATGCAGGTTTAGGGTCATGGCCGCCGGCTGACCCGAAAGCGAGAACATGGCAACGCCCGCGCATGTCGCGATCATCATGGACGGAAACGGACGCTGGGCCAAGGCGCGCGGCATGCCCCGTCTTGCGGGCCACCGTGCCGGTGTCGAGGCGCTGCGCAAGACGGTGCGCGCGGCACCTGGGCTCGGCATTTCCTACCTGACCGTCTATGCTTTCTCGTCGGAGAATTGGTCGCGGCCGAAGTCCGAGGTCAGCGACCTGATGGGCCTCTTGAAAATGTTCATCCGCCGTGACCTTGCCGAACTGCACCAGAGCGGTGTGCGGGTTAGAATCATCGGCGACCGGGCAGGGCTGCAGTCTGATATCAGGGGACTGCTCGATGAGGCCGAAACGCTGACGGCCGCAAACGAATCGCTGACGCTGGTGATCGCCTTCAACTATGGCGGACGAGACGAAATCGTTCGCACGGCACAAAAGCTTGCGGCGGCCGTGGCGCGTGGCGAACTCGACGCCGAGGCGATATCAGCCGAAAGTTTTGCCGGCGCGCTTGATACGCAAGGCATTCCCGACCCGGAACTCGTCATCCGCACCAGCGGCGAGCTTCGGTTGTCAAACTTCCTTCTGTGGCAAGCCGCCTATAGCGAACTCGTCTTCCTGCCTTGCTATTGGCCCGACTTCAGCCGCGAGCACCTTGCGGAAGCTTTGCGTGAGTTTGCTGGCCGCGAACGCCGTTTCGGCGGACTTGGAGGCCAGGACGTCGCTTCGCGACCGGCCGCGGGATGAGCAATCTTCAACTCCGTATCGTTTCGGCGATCGTGCTCGCCATCATCACTCTCGGCTTGACCTGGATCGGCGGTTTGCCGTTCCGGCTGCTGTGTGCCGTGATCGTAGCGGCGATCTTCTATGAATGGACCCGCATGTCGCGGCCAACCGGGGCAACGGGTCTGGGTTTCCTGCCGGAAGCACTGCTGGTTGTCTTCATTGGCGCCTTGATTGGCGGCCTGGCCTCCTCCTGGCTGCTACCGCTTGTGGCGGCCATTGTTGCCGCAACGGCGATAGCCGCCTCGGTTCGCAAGACCGGACAATGGGATGCGAGCGGCCTTGCCTATGCCGCGGTTTCAGGCCTGTCGCTCGCCTTGCTGCGGGATGGCGATCGTTCAGGCCTCATTGCCATCCTGTTCCTGTTCGCGGTCGTCTGGGCCACCGATATCCTTGCCTATTTCGTGGGGCGCGCCGTTGGGGGGCCGAAACTGGCGCCGGCGATCTCGCCCGGCAAGACGCGCAGCGGCGCACTCGGCGGCGCTGTCGGCGGCGTCGTCGCCGGGCTGGTCCTCGCCGCAGCTGCCGGTGTCGGCAATCTGGTATTGCTCGGCTTGGTCGCGCTCGTGCTGTCGATTGTCTCGCAGGCAGGCGACCTGTTCGAATCCTGGATCAAGCGCCGCCATGGCCGCAAGGATTCGGGGGCGCTCATCCCGGGCCATGGCGGCGTCATGGATCGTGTCGACGGGCTTGTCGCAGCGGCATTCGCCCTATACGTCATCGGCTGGATTTCGGCGAACGCCGATCATCCGGCGCAGGGTCTGTTTCCCGTTTGAGCGATGTCATTTCAGGGTCCTATGCGCGGTGCGCCTTGGATTCGCCCGGATTGGTGTCACAGTCACGGCGCAGTCTGCGCCGTGGAAGAATTTGAGGGTTTGTCTTGAACGAGATTCTTCACGCGCTTTTCAGCACAGAAGGCTTTGTCCTGGGCACGCTGGTGCCATTCCTCTTCGTGCTGACAGTGGTCGTGTTCGTCCATGAAATGGGCCATTACCTTGTCGGGCGCTGGTGCGGCATCGGTGTCAGGGCCTTCTCGATCGGCTTCGGCCCGGAACTTTTCGGCTTCAACGACAGCCACGGCACGCGCTGGAAACTGTGTGCGATACCGCTTGGCGGCTATGTCAAATTCGTCGGCGACATGAACGCCACATCGAGCCAGCCCACGTCGGAAGAAATTGAAACGCTGACCGAGGAAGAGCGCAAGGTCGCCTTCCACACGCAGCCGATCTGGAAGCGCGCGGCAACGGTGGTGGCCGGACCGTTGTTCAATTTCCTGCTGACGATCGTCGTCTTTTCCGTGCTGTTCACCGCCTATGGCCGCTATGTCGCCGAGCCCATGGTGGCCGAGGTGACCGCCGACAGCCCGGCGGCGAAGGCCGGCATTCTTCCCGGCGACCGATTCGTCAGCGTCGACGGCAACAAGGTCGAAACCTTTGGCGACGTTCAACGCCTGGTCTCGGGCCGTGCCGACGACGCAATCACCTTCGTCATGCTGCGCGACGGCCAGGAGGTCACTGTGACCGCGGCGCCGCGGCTGATGGAACAGGAAGACGCGCTCGGCAACAAGGTCAAGGTCGCCGTGATCGGTGTCGTCAATAACAAGGAACTCGGCCAGCCGAGGCTCATCACCTACACGCCGGTCGGAGCGGTCGCGGCGGCGGTCGAGGAAACCGGTCACGTCATCCAGCGCACCGGCCAGTTCCTGCAGCGCTTTGTTGTCGGGCGCGAAGACAAATGTCAGCTGGGCGGTCCGGTGAAGATAGCCGACATGGCGGGCAGGGCTGCGAAGCTGGGATTCGAATGGCTCGTGCAGCTGGTTGCACTGCTATCCGTTGGCATCGGAATTCTGAACCTTTTGCCGATTCCCCCCCTCGACGGCGGTCACCTCTTGTTCTACGGGGTGGAGGCTGTCATTCGCCGTCCGGTGTCGGAACGGATGATGGAAATGGCCTATCGGGCCGGGTTGCTTCTGGTGCTGTGCTTCATGGGGTTCGTTTTTTGGAACGATCTGTTTGGGTGCTGAAATCATGAAGAAATTTGGCTTCTGCATGGACGATGTTGAGACGCCGTTTACCATGCAAGGGGATATGAGTGACGCGAAAGCCACGCCGCAGGGTTAAGTAAATACAAATTAACCAGAAGCCTTGCGTGTAGGGAAAATCCGGTTAATACGGTAGGGGAAATTACCGCACGTCCGGTTTTCTCGCCGTGGGGACTACGAGAAAAGGTTATTAAGCCCGATGAAGGCAGCATCCAAGTTTCTAAGCGCCGCGTCCGCGGTGACCCTGTCCGCGGCCATGGTCGTGCCAGGCGCGCTCGCAGTGCAGTTCGTTGCCACATCGGCGGCTGAAGCCGCTGTCGTCAGCAGAGTCGAAGTGAGCGGCAATCAGCGTATCGACGCTGAGACCATCCGCAATTACATCACCATCAAGCCGGGCAAGGCTTTCTCCAGTTCCGATATCGACGGTGCGGTCAAGGCGCTCTTCGGCACAGGCCTGTTTTCGGACGTGCAGATCAACCAGGTCGGCTCGACGCTGGTGGTCAAGGTTGCCGAGTACCAGGTTGTCAACCAGGTGCTGTTCCAGAACAACAAGAAGCTCAAGGACAATGCGCTTGCGGCGGCCGTGCAGCTGAAGCCGCGCGGAACGTTCTCGCAGGCGACGCTCGATGCCGACGTGGAATCGGTCAAGGCTGCATACAGGCGCATTGGTCGCGACGATGTGACCGTGACCACGCAGGTCATGCAGCTTGGCGACAATCGCGTAAATGTTGTCTTCAACATCGCTGAAGGCGATCGCACGCAGATCGCGGCGATCAATTTCGTCGGCAATAGCGCCTATTCCAGCCGCCGCCTGTCGGATATCATCAACACCAAGCGTTCGTCCTGGGTTTCCTTCATCCTGCGCGACGACGTCTATGACGACGACAAGCTGCGCGCCGACCAGGAGCTGCTGCGTCGCTTTTACTACAATCATGGGTATGCCGACTTCCAGGTCGTGTCCGCTGTCGGTGAACTCGACAGTGCGACGAACAAGTACACGGTCACCATCACCGTCCAGGAAGGCGACCGCTACACGTTCGGTGACGTCAGCGTCGAGAGCTCGATCCCTGAAGTCGACGGCAAGTCGCTGGAATCGGTGATCGAGACCCACAAGGGTGACGTCTACAACGCCAAGAACGTAGAGGATTCCATCATCGCGCTGACCGAGAAGGTGGCCGGTTCCGGCTATGCCTTCGCGCAGGTCACGCCGCGCGGCGACCGCAATTTCGAGAACCACACCATTTCGGTTGTCTATACGATCGACCAGGGCACCAAGGCCTATATCGAACGCATCGAGATCCGCGGCAACGATCGCACGCGTGACTATGTCATTCGCCGTGAGTTCGACGTCAGCGAAGGCGATGCCTTCAACCAGGTGCTCATCCAGCGCGCGAAGAAGCGTTTGGAAAACTTGAATTACTTTGAGAAAGTCGACATCTCGACCGTGCCGGGCTCGCAGCCTGACCAGGTCGTTCTGGTGGTCGATGTGGTCGAGAAATCGACCGGCGAGTTCTCGGTAGGCGCTGGTTATTCGACCGGTGGCGACACGGCCGGTCCGTCGGTCGAAGGCTCGGTGACCGAGCGCAACTTCCTCGGTCGTGGCCAGTTCATCAAGCTGTCGGCGGGCGGCGGCAAGAATTCACGCGACTACAGCCTGTCCTTCACCGAGCCTTATTTCCTCGGACGGCGCATCGCTGCCGGTTTCGACATCTTCAAGCAGACCAGGGAATACGACAACTACGAAAGCGACACTGTGGGCGCGACGGTGCGCTTCGGTCTGCCGATCACCGACAGCATCTCGACCCAGTTGGCGTACAACATCTCGCAAGAAAAGTATAAGCTGGAAGACGATTGCGTGACCGGCGGCGTTTACGATCCGGCGAAGTGTGACGTTTCCACGGCTATCCTGGATGGCATCGAACAAAGCCCTTGGATCAAGTCGTCGGTCAGCCTCGGGCTGGTCTACAACACCATCGACGATATGAAGAGCCCGCACGAGGGTATCTACGCCACCACGACGGTAGAAGTCGCAGGCCTCGGCGGTGATGCCAAGTTCGTGAAGGTCACGGGACGCGGCAGCATCTACCAGACGCTGTCGGAGCAGTATGATCTGGTCGGGCTCGTTTCAGGTGGCGCTGGCCATGTTGAAGGATACGGCAGCGATGGTCTGCGGATTTTCGATCAGTTCCAGAGCACCGATCGCATGATCCGTGGCTTCGCCTATGGCGGCATCGGTCCTGTCGATACTGCTACGGGCGACCATCTCGGCGGCACGACCTATTTCAATGCGTCCGCAGAAGCTCAGTTTCCGTTGCCGGTTGTGCCGGAAAGCTTCGGCTTGCGTGGCGCTGTCTTCGCGGATGCGGCAACGCTCTATGGAAGCAAGGTCGACACCGCTGGCGTCACCCAGGACTCGGTCGGGATGAAGTTGCGTGCCTCGGTCGGCCTCGGCCTGATGTGGGCGTCGCCGTTCGGTCCGATCCGTATCGACTATGCGATCCCGGTCAAGAAGGAAGCGCGCGACGACGTGCAGGAATTCAACTTCGGCATATCGACCCGCTTCTGATCGGCGGCCAACGATGCTCCCGGGTCTTCAGGGTCCGGGAGAAATGTTCCGACCTAGCTGGATATAGCTTCTGGAATGACCGATCCGGTGTTCTTCGCGCCATCACGCCGGTATACGGCGGGCGAAGTCGCGAATCTGACCGGCTCGGTGCTCGTCGATTCCGGCCACTCAGATATTTCGATCGAAGCACTCGCGCCGGCCAGCGAGGGCGGCGAGAATGCGCTCGTCTTTGTCGACGGCAAGCGCAATTCCGCGCTGATGCCGTCGCTGCGGGCAGCCGCGGTCCTGTGCCCGGCGGAATTTGCCGGCAAGGCGCCGGCCGGCGTTGCCGTTCTGGTTCATCCGCGTCCGCAACAGGCCTTCGCGTTTGTCGGGCGTCTGCTGTTTCCGAGGGCGGCGACACCAGGGCCGATGACCAGTGAAACCGGCGTCTCGCCGCACGCTCATGTCGATGCGACCGCGCATGTCGAAGCCGGTGCCGTCATCGAGGCCGGCGCGGTCATCGGGCCAGGCGCTTCGATCGGCAGCGGTACCGTCATCGCCCCAAATGCGGTCATCGGACAATCCTGCCAGATCGGCCGCGACGGCTATGTCGGTCCAGGCGCGAGCGTCCAGTATGCCTTGATCGGCAATCGCGTCATCATTCATGGCGGTGCCAGGATAGGCCAAGATGGTTTTGGGTTCGTTGGAGGGGCCAAGGGTCCCGAACGCGTGCCGCAGATCGGCCGTGTCGTTATCCAGGACGACGTCGAGATCGGCTCCAACACCACCGTCGATCGCGGCGCCATGTCCGATACGGTCATCGGCCAGGGCACCAAGATCGACAATCTCGTGCAGATCGCCCATAACGTCCGCATCGGCCGCAATTGCATAATAGCCGGGCTTTCGGGTATTTCGGGTTCCGTGGTCGTGGGTGACAATGTCACCATGGGCGGCGGCGTCGGGCTTGCGGATCACCTGACCATAGGGACAGGGGCCAAGCTTGCCGCCAGAAGTGGATTTATGAGCAATGTCCCTGCAGGCGAGATCTGGGGCGGCTATCCGGCACAGCCGATGGCGGAAGCCATGCGGGAGATAGCCATGCTGCGCAAGCTCGCCAGGACCCGCAAACAGGGCGAGGGAGGCAATGGCTGACATGATCGCGTCGACGACGCTGGAAGCGGTCGACATCATGGGGCTGATGAAGCTCCTGCCGCACCGCTATCCGTTCCTGATGATCGATCGTATCGTCGACATCGATGGCGACGAATCCGCCATCGGCATCAAGAACGTGACCATAAACGAGCCGCATTTTCAGGGCCATTTCCCTGAGCAGCCGGTCATGCCGGGTGTGCTCATCGTCGAGGCGATGGCGCAGACGGCCGGCGCCATCTGTATCCGCAGCCTGGGCACCGAAAAGCCGTCGCTGGTCTATTTCCTGACCATCGACAACGCCAAATTCCGCAAACCGGTCGTTCCCGGCGACCAGTTGAAGATCTATGTCAAGAAAATCAAGAAACGCGGCAATCTGCTCAAATTCGCTTGTGAAGCTATGGTCGACGGCGCCAAGGCGGCCGAGGCCGAGATTTCAGCCATGATGGTCACCAGCGACTGACGATCGAGTGCTTATGAAAATCAAGACATCCATCCATGCTTCCTCCGTTGTGGAGGAAGGCGCTCAAATCGGCCAAGGTGTGCGCATCGGACCGTTCTGCCATGTCGGTGCCGATGTGGTGATCGGCGACGACGTCGAACTGGTCAGTCATGTCTCGGTGATGGGCGCGACGTCGATCGGCGCCTCGACCAAGGTCTATCCGATGGCGACATTGGGCGCACCGCCGCAAAACACCAAGCACAAGGGCGGCCGCACCACCCTGGTCATCGGCAAGAACTGCACGATCCGCGAAGGCGTGACCATGCATCTCGGCACCGATTCCAGCCGCGGCGAGACCACGGTCGGCGACAATGGCAATTTCCTTGCCTACGCCCATATCGCCCATGATTGCGTCGTCGGCAACAATGCGACGTTCGCCAATGGCGCAACGCTGGGCGGCCACTGCGAGGTCGGCAACAATGTCTATATCGGCGGCCTGACCGCAGTGCATCAGTTCGTCCGCATCGGCGACAACGCCTTTCTGGGCGGTTGCTCGGCGATCGTCGGCGATGTCATCCCCTTTGCCATCGCGGTCGGCAACCGCGCCAGCCTGCGCGGTCTCAACATCATCGGCCTCAAGCGCTCCGGCCTGCCGAGGTCCGAAATCCTTGTGCTGCGCAAGGCTTACAGGATGATCTTCGATCGTTCCCGCACCGTTGGCGAGAACATCGAATTCGCCAAAGCGGAGTTCGCGTCGTCGCCGACCGCCATGAAGATCATCGATTTCATCACCAGTCGCGGCAAGCGGCACTATGCTGTGCCGTCGCTCAAGGGCGGCGATGGCGACGATGTCGATGACGAAGACTGAGACAGCGGCAGCGCGTCTTGATCTTCCGCCGGGCTCCAGGGTCGGCATCATTGCCGGCGGCGGCAGTCTGCCGGTCGAAGTCGCGGCCGGTTCGGCTGAACAAGGTTATCCGCCCTTCGTCATCCTGATGGAAGGCGAAGTCGACCGCATCGCGGAACTCTCCCGATACGATCACGAAAACCTCGCTCTGGAAGGTATAGGCTCGCTCGTCCCATTGCTGCGGCGGCACCGGATCACCCATCTGGTGCTTGCAGGCGAGATCAAGCGCCGGCCGCGATTGCTTGCGCTGCGCCCCAGTCTCAGCCTGCTCGCGGTGATTCCTTTGGTCGTCATGGCGCTCGCGCGTGGCGATGATGGTCTTCTAAAGATCTTGGCACGGGGCCTCGAAGCGCGTGGAATAAAGGTCGTTGGCGCCCACGAAGTAGTGCCGAATCTTGTCGCCGCCGAAGGCGTGCTGACCAAGGCCGAACCGCGAAAATTGGACTGGCGCGATATCGAGGCGGGCCTTGCGGCAGCAAAGGCCATCGGGGCGCTGGATGTCGGCCAGGCGGCGATCGCGGTTGGCGGCCGGGCAATCGCGCTGGAAGGCATCGAAGGAACAGCCGGCCTGCTTGATCGTGCGAAGCTGCTGCGTGGCCACGGCCGTATTGCGGGCAAGACCCGCGGCGTCCTCGTCAAGTGCGCCAAGCCTGGTCAGGAACTGCGCGCCGATCTTCCATCCATCGGTCCGCAGACGGTCGAGGCAGCGCACGCGGCCGGGCTCGCCGGCATTGCCGTCGAGGCGGGACGCTCGCTGATCCTCGAAGGTCCTGGAACCATCGCACGCGCCAATGCACTCGGCCTGTTCGTCCTTGGCCTGCCTGTCGTCACGGAGCCGGGCAATGGCTGACAGGGCATTGAAGATCGCGATCGTTGCCGGAGAGGAGTCCGGCGACCTGCTCGGCGCCGACATAGTACGCTCGCTCAGGCAGGCGGCCGGGCGCGAGGTGCAACTCGTCGGCCTCGGCGGCCGTCATTTGCAGGCGCTGGGACTGGTCTCGCCATTCGATGCCGGTGAGATCGCCCTCATGGGGTTCAGTGCCGTCCTGCGCGACCTGCCGCGCCTGATACGGCGGATCAGCCAACTGGCCAAGACCGTTGCCGACGAAAAGCCGGACTGCCTTGTCACCATCGACAGTCCGGACTTTTCGTTGCGCGTCGCCAAAAAGGTGCGTGCGGCCAACCCGTCGATTCCAATCATCCACTATGTCTGCCCGAGCGTGTGGGCGTGGCGGCCGGGCAGGGCGGTGGCGATGAAGCCCTATGTCGACCACATCCTCTGCATCCTGCCTTTCGAGGTCAAGGAGCTCGAGCGGCTCGGCGGGCCACCGGGCACCTATGTCGGGCATCGCCTGACCCACGATGCGGGTTTGCTCGCCGCAGCCAAGGCGCAGGAGCTGCCGCGCGACCTTTCTCCTGATCGCGTCAAGACCCTGCTCGTCCTGCCCGGTTCGCGGCGTGGCGAGGTACGGCGGCTGCTCGACCCGTTCGGCGAGACGGTGTCGATTCTGCGTGCGCGTGGCCACCGCCTACGGCTGCTGCTGCCGACCGTTCCGCATGTCGCCGACCTCGTCAAATCCTTCGTCAACCGCTGGGATGAAAAGCCTGAGATCATCGTCGATCCCCAGCGCAAATGGCAGGCTTTCGGCAAAGCCGATGCGGCGCTGATCGCGTCCGGGACGGTATCGCTGGAACTGGCGCTGGCCGGCGTGCCGATGATTTCCTGCTACAGGCTCGACCCGGTCGCGCGCGTCTTGGCGCCGTACCTCGTTTCCGTCTGGTCGGCGCTGCTGCCCAATCTGATATCGGATCGAGCGCTTATTCCGGAATTCTACGACGGCTACATCAAGCCGAACAATCTGGCCCGGCAATTGGAAGCCCTGTTCGCCGACAGCGGCATGCGCGCCTGGCAGAAGAATGGATTTGCAGAGATCACGCGGCGCATGGCGACGGTTAGACCGTCCGGCGAGATCGCCGCGCAGGTGGTGATGCGGTATATCAAGAGAGGGAATAGTCAGTAGGAAGTAGGGAAGTTGACCGTGCCTACTGCCTAATGCCTACTGCCCAATCCCTACTCCCAATTCACCGCTTGGCGATCGGCACGTAGTCACGCTCGGGTGCGCCGGTATAGAGCTGACGCGGGCGGCCGATCTTCTGGCGCGGATCCTCGATCATCTCTTTCCACTGGGCGATCCAGCCGACGGTGCGGGCGACCGCGAACAGCACGGTGAACATGGTGGTGGGGAAGCCCAGCGCCTTCAGCGTGATGCCGGAATAGAAGTCGACATTCGGGTAGAGCTTCTTCTCGATGAAATAGGAATCGGTCAGCGCGATCTTTTCCAGCTCCATGGCGATGTCGAGCAGCGGATCGTCCTTGATGCCGAGCTCGCCCAGAACCTCATGTGCCGTCTTCTGCATGATCTTGGCGCGCGGATCGTAGTTCTTGTAGACGCGGTGGCCAAAGCCCATCAAGCGGAAGGGGTCGTCCTTGTCCTTGGCGCGGGCGATGAATTCGGGGATATGATCGACATGGCCGATCTCGCCAAGCATGTTGAGCGCCGCTTCATTGGCGCCGCCATGCGCCGGTCCCCACAGGCAGGCTATACCGGCGGCGATGCACGCAAACGGGTTGGCGCCCGACGAGCCGGCGAGACGAACGGTCGAGGTCGAGGCGTTCTGCTCGTGGTCGGCGTGCAAAATGAAGATGCGCTCCATGGCGCGCGCCAGCACCGGGTTGATCTTGTATTCCTCGCACGGCACGGCAAAGCACATGTGCAGGAAGTTGGCGGCGAAGTTGAGCTCGTTCTTCGGGTAAATGAACGGCTGGCCGATGTGGTATTTGTAGGCCATCGCCGCGATCGTCGGCATCTTGGCGATCAGCCGCATGGAGGCAACCATGCGCTGGTAGGGGTCGGAGATGTCGGTGGAGTCGTGGTAGAAGGCCGACAGCGCGCCGACCACGCCGCACATCACCGCCATCGGATGCGCGTCGCGGCGGAAGCCGGTGAAAAAGCGCGACATCTGCTCATGCACCATGGTGTGGCGCGTCACGCGGTAATCGAAATCGTCCTTCTGCGCCTTGGTCGGCAATTCACCGTAGAGCAGGAGATAGCAGACCTCGAGGAAGTCGCCATGTTCGGCCAACTGGTCGATCGGATAGCCGCGGTGCAGGAGGATGCCGGCGTCGCCGTCGATGAAGGTGATTTCGGACTCGCAGCTTGCCGTCGAGGTGAAGCCGGGATCGTAGGTGAAAGCGCCGGTGGTGGAGTAGAGCGAGGCGATGTCGATGACATCAGGCCCGACCGAACCACTTCGCACCTTGAATTCATGGGTCTTGCCGGCGAATGCAAGCGTTGCCGTGGCCTCCTGGGTCTTGCCGCCCAAATCCATTTTTTTCGCAGCTTCGGTCATTGCAAACTCCTTCTTGTTTCCTCATGCCGGCAAAGGCAAAATTCTGCAGAGCGACACGTCGAAAATCACCGCAATGCGCGTATTCGCCACCGCATTTCAGGAGGTGCGTGCCAGATTGGGCCAAGGCCTAATGTTGCACTGCGAAACCCGCCTTTCAATGCCAATCTTCTTGGGCCAGTTTGCTCCTAATCGATTTGATCTGAGATGCGCGCCAGGCTTTCCTCGCGGCCGAGCACGGCGAGCACATCGAACACGCCCGGCGAGGTGCTTTTGCCGGTCAAAGCGGCGCGCAAAGGCTGGGCCACCGCGCCGAGTTTGTGACTGCCGGCCGCAGCCACCTCACGGATCGCCGCCTCCGCCGAGGCGGCTGTCCAGTCACTCGCAAGCCCGTTCAAAGCTTCGTGAGCACTGCGCAGGATCTTGCGGGCATCGTCGGTGAGCAGAAGGGCCGCCTTGTCGTCGATCGGCAGCGGTCGCGTGGCAAACAGGAAGGCCGCGCCGTCGACGAGCTCGACCAGCGTCTTGGCGCGCTCCTTCAGGCCCGGAAGCGCTGCCAGCAACTGCGCCTTGGTGCTGTCCTTCAGGCGTGCTGCGATCGCCGGGCCACCTTCGAGATAGGGCAGGGTGGCGATGAAGATGTCGAACAGCTCGGCATCGCTCATGCGGCGCATATGCGCGCCGTTGATCGCTTCCAGTTTGGCGAAGTCGAAGCGCGCCGCGCCCTTGTTGACATCGCCGATGTCGAACCACGAGATCATATCCTTGATCGACATGATCTCGTCGTCGCCATGGCTCCAGCCAAGGCGCGCCAGGTAGTTGAGCAGCGCCTCCGGCAGGTAGCCCATGGCGCGATAGGCCTCGACGCCAAGCGCGCCGTGCCGCTTCGACAGCTTGGCGCCATCGGCGCCGTGGATCAGGGGGATATGCGACATGGACGGCACGTCCCAGCCCATGGCGTTGTAGATCACGGTCTGGCGAGCGGCATTGGTCAGATGATCGTCGCCGCGAATGATATGGGTGACGCCCATATCATGATCATCGACGACGACGGCATGCATGTAAGTGGGATTGCCGTCAGAACGCAGGATGATGAAGTCATCGAGATCTTTGTTGGGAAAGCGCACCTCGCCCTGGACACGGTCATGGACGATGGTCTCGCCTTCGGTCGGCGCCTTGATGCGGATGGCGCCCTTGACGCCTGCGGGCGCCTCAGAGGGGTCGCGGTCGCGCCAGCGGCCGTCATAGCGGGGCGGCAGCCCCTTGGCTCTGGCAGCCTCGCGCATGGCCTCCAGTTCGGCTGGCGTGGCATAGCAATAATAGGCCATGCCCATGCGCACGAGCTCCTCGGCCACCTCGCGGTGGCGCGGCGCACGCTCGAACTGTGACACCGGCTCGCCGTCCCAGCTCAGGCCAAGCCAGGAAAGCCCGTCGAGGATGGCAGCCGTCGCGGCTTCATTGAAGCGTTCACGGTCGGTGTCTTCGATGCGCAGCAGCATCGTGCCGCCAGTGTGCTTTGCATACAGCCAGTTGAACAGCGCCGTGCGCGCGCCGCCTATGTGCAGATAGCCGGTGGGCGAGGGGGCAAAACGGGTGACGACCTTGTCGGACATGGAACTCTCGGAAACCATCTGAAGCGGGTGCGGTTGCGCGGACTTTCGCGCGCCCGGCGTTCATGTAGCATAGGGTGTCGAGGGCGCAAGGGGCAGACCCGATGGCTGGACGAGGCTGGGGCTCGGATCAGGGCGAGGACGCTGCCATCGGCGTCAGCGAACGGTCCCTCTTTGCGCCTCTGCCATTGCCGTCGCCCCTCCTGCCGGATCCCGGCCAAGCGCCGTTACAAGCGGATGTCGCCGCCTCTGTTCCTGTTGCCGAAACCGGCAGGATCGTTCGCGTGCGCCGGCAAATCAGCCTGACATCACTGCCTCGCCTGCGCCACAGCGTGAACACGGCGGCGAGCCTGGAACTCGACCGGGGCGTGGCCTTCCTGCTGGTGCCGGTCTGCCTGGCGATCGGAGCGATCGGCTATTTTTCGCTGACGGCTGAACCCGACTTTGCGAGACCTGTCGCGGTTGTTATTCTGACGGGGATCTGTGCGCTGGTCTCGCGCTCATGGCCAAAGACCCATCTGTGTTTCATGGCGGCACTTTTGTGCGCCCTAGGACTGCTTGCTGCCAAAGTCGAGACGTGGCGTGCGGGCACACAAATGTTGGGCTCGGAAATTTCGACGCAAGTCACCGGCCGCGTCGTCTCGCTCGACCGGATGGAAACCGGCCGTATCCGGCTGACCATCGACGTGACATCGACCGCAAGACCGAAACTGCGCTATGCGCCGGAACGGGTGCGGCTTTCGGCACGCAAGATCCCGGCTGACGTGACCGCCGGCTCCCTCATCACCGGATATGCCAAGCTCTTGCCGCCGACCGGGCCGGTGCGGCCGGACAGCTATGACTTCTCCTTCGACAGCTACTTTGCCGGCATCGGTGGCAGCGGGTTCTTTCTCGGCAATCCAAAGCTTGTCGTCAACGATGACGGCGACATGCCGCTGCCGGCCCGAATTTCCTCTAGCGTGGAAAATGCCCGCGAAGGCATCGCCGACCATATCAGGGCGAGCGTCGGCGGCGCCGAAGGCGAGATCGCCGCGGCGCTGATCGTCGGCGTGCGCGCCGGCATTCCCGATGACATCAATGAGGCGATGCGACGTACCGGCATCTACCACATCATCTCCATTTCGGGACTGCACATGGCGCTGGTCGCAGGCACCATCATGGGTTTGCTGCGCGGCGCCTTCGCCTTGTCTCCCGACTTTTCCGCGCGTCGCCCGGTCAAGAAGTATGCCGCCGCCGCCGCACTGTTCTCGATCGCGGCCTATCTCATCATCTCGGGAGTCGTCGTTGCCGCCGAGCGCAGCTTCATCATGCTGGCGGTGATGCTGATTGCCGTGCTGTTCGATCGAGCAGCACTCACCATGCGCAATCTGGCGATCTCGGCGATCGCCGTCATCGTGGTGTCGCCGCATGAGGTGGTCGGCCCGAGTTTTCAGATGTCGTTCGCCGCGACCGCGGCTCTGGTCGGCGCCTATGCCGGCTGGGCCGATCACCGCGCGGGAAAAGCTAGACCGCCGCCGCCAAAGCGATCCATGCCAGGTTTCCTGACGCGAAAATTCCTGCTGGCGGCAACCGGCCTTGCCATGACCTCGATCATCGCCGGAAGCGCCACGACGCTGTTTGCCATCTGGCATTTTCAGCGTGTCTCGCCGCTTAGCCTGTTTGCCAACCTCGCGGTTATGCCGATCGTCACCGTCGTCATGTTCCTGGCCGTCGCCAGCGCGCTGCTGATGCCTTTCGGATTGGATTGGCCGGCTCTCTACCTGATGGGTAAGGGCCTGACGATGATGATCGCCATATCCGGCTGGATCTCCGAGCGTTCGCCTGTCGACGGGGTCGGGCTGATTTCGCAACAGTCGGTCCTGTTGGTGGCAATTGCTTTGGTCATCGCGACGATGGCGACAACTTGGCTGCGGCTCGCTGCCCTGCCATTCGCGCTGGCAGGCTTGCTGACCGTCTCGGATACGCGCACGCCGGATGTGCTGATCTCGGAAGACGCCCGGCTGGTGGCGTTGCCGATCGGTGGCGGCGAGCTTGCCGTCAGCCGGGAACGGCCGAACGAATTCACCGTCGACAACTGGAAACGCGCCCTGACATCAGAAACCATCGTCGTGCCAGAGGTGTTCGACAACAGCTATGGGCAATTCGATGTCGCGGATGCCGTTGATCTGCCGCTGGGATCGCCGTTCTATTGCTCCTCAGGCGTTTGCGTGGCCAGGCACATGTCCGGTGCGATCATTGCCTATGTCGAGGACCGCAAGGACACCTGGAAAGCCTGCGGCTTCGCCGAGCTGATCGTCATCAATGACGCCACCGCGTATGACGCCTGTCACAATCCGCTGGTTCTCGTCATCACCAAGCGGCAACTGGCTCGCAAAGGCAGTGCCGCGGTCTTCTTCGATCGCCAATCGGCGACCACGCCGGCGACGATCAGCTTCGCGGTGGACAGCCCATATCGGCCCTGGCACACGCAACGCAAATACTCTCGTGAGGCAAGGGGGCTGGCACCCTTCAAGAAACCGGAGAAGCCAGCGGCCAACCCGCAGCCGGCTCAGTAGCGGCGGATCAGGCCGACGAGCTTGCCTTGCACCTTGACCCTGTCCGGGCCGAAAATCCGTGTCTCGTAGGCTGGATTGGCGGCTTCGAGGGCAATCGAGGCGCCCTTGCGGCGGAACCGCTTCAGCGTCGCTTCCTCTTCGTCGACCAGCGCCACGATGATCTCGCCTGGCTGGGCGGTGTCGGCGTTGCGGATGATGACGGTGTCGCCATCGAAGATGCCGGCCTCGATCATCGAGTCACCCTTGACCTCCAGCGCATAGTGGGCGCCGCCCATGATCATATCCGGCGGCACCGAGATCGAATGCGTCTGATGCTGGATGGCATCGATCGGCACGCCGGCGGCGATGCGGCCCATCACCGGGATCGACACGGCGGAGACCGCATCGTCGTCATTGCCAGGCGAGGGCATCCGCGAAGGCGCCGGCTTGATCTGCCGGCCAAGGGCACCACCCTGACCGAGACTGCCCTGGATGACGCTTGGCGAAAACTTCTTTGCCGCGTTGAGACCGGGCGCGATCGAGTCCGGCAATCGCAGCACTTCCAGCGCGCGTGCCCGGTTGGGCAACCGGCGAATAAAGCCGCGCTCCTCAAGTGCGGTGATCAGCCGATGAATCCCGGATTTGGAAGCAAGGTCGAGCGCCTCCTTCATCTCGTCGAAGGATGGCGGAATGCCGCTCTCCTTCAGGCGTTCATGGATGAACATCAGCAGTTCATGTTGCTTGCGCGTCAGCATGGCGGCCCCCAGGTTACCTGAAACCAGAATCGAAAAACAAACCCAGAACAAACCCTATCTGTTCCAGTTGTGTTCTGCAACCGTTTAAAGTTTAATGAATTTGTTAAGGCTGCTGAAATTATTTGGCGCTTGCCAGCGGATCGCGATCAACAGGCGCTAGGCACGGCGATGCGCCTGTTCACATTGAAATTATTATGGTTAATGACCTGTGGCTCATCCTCGACCCAAGGCTTGGCATTATCAGTCTATCGACCTCCACAAAGGACGATATCAATCTTCGGGACGTTCGTTTGCCGTGAACGAAACGGAGCCAAAACGCCAACGTCTGTTGGCATTTGTGGCTGGAAATTCAGCCCTCCGTCATCTGCCAGGCAGTGAGGGCGGCGGCGGTGGATCGCGGGGATCGTTGCGTCAGGTAACGGCTTCCTTGACCGCGAAACGGCGGTCCTTCCATGCGCCCGTGCGCAGAATATCCTCCAGCACCTCAACCGCCAGCCACACATCCTTGTAGCCGACATAGAGCGGCGTGAAGCCGAAACGGATGGTCGATGGCGCACGAAAATCACCGATGACGCCGCGCTCGATCAGCGCCCGCATGATTTGATAGCCGTGATCGTGAAGGAACGACACCTGGCTGCCGCGCCTGGTCGCGTCGCGGGTGGTCTCCAGCGTGAGACCGTAGGCGCCGCACCTGGCTTCGACGAGCTGGATGAACAGTTCTGTCAACGCGACACTCTTCTTTCGCAATGCCGCCATGTCGACGTCATTCCAGATGGCAAGCGCGCCTTTGAGCGCCCGCATCGACAGGGTCGGCTGAGTGCCGCACAAAAAGCGGCGGATGCCGGTGCCGGCAACATAACCCCGTTCGAAGGCAAAGGGCCGCGCATGGCCCCACCAGCCGCTGAGCGGCTGGCTGATATCGCCGTGGTGGCGCTGCGCGGCATAGATGAAGGCCGGTGCGCCCGGACCGCCGTTGAGGTACTTGTAGGTGCAGCCGATGGCGAAATCGGCATTTGCGTGATCGAGCTCGACGGGCAGGGCGCCGGCGGTGTGGCAAAGATCCCAGACGATCAGCGCTCCGGCCGCATGAGCTTTGCGCGTCAGCGCCGCCATGTCGCGCAGTTCACCCGATTTGTAATTGACGTGATTGACCAGCACCACCGCGACGTTTTCGTCGATCAGCTCTTCGATGGTCGGCGCGTCGACACCCGCGAGGCGCAGCAGGACGCCATCCCGGGTCGAGGCCACGCCTTCGGCGATGTACAGGTCGGTGGGAAAACTGTCACCTTCGGCGACGATGGCCGACCGGCCGGGCCGCATCTCCATCGCCGCGTGCAGCACCTTGTAGATGTTGGTCGATGTCGTGTCGCAGACAACGGTCTGGCCGGCCGCGGCTCCTATCAGGCGTCCGAGCTGGTCGCCGAGTTCGATTGGCATCTCGAACCATCCGGCCGTGTTCCAAGCTCGGATGAGATCCTGGGCCCATTCTTGGGTCGCCGCCTGCTGCAGCTCGCTGAAAACGGCATGAGACGCTGCCCCCAGTGAATTGCCGTCGAGATAGATCATCCCCTCCGGCAGAATGAAACGGTCGCGCATGGCCCGCAGCGGATCCGTGGCATCCATCGCTTCGACTGCGGCGAGATCAGGAATTCCACTCATGGTCGGTCAGTCCCCGGTTGTTCGCGAAGGGTTTTCCGCCACAGCGCGTCCCCTCGGTGTGCCTGTTTTCATTTCGACGTCAGAGCCGGGTGCGGACCGTCCACAGCTCCGAGAACAGCACGACCTCGAGCATTTTCTTCAGATACGAAGCACCCGACGTGCCGCCGGTGCCGCGTTTCAGGCCGATGATGCGCTCCACCGTGGTGACGTGGTTGAAGCGCCAGCGGCGGAAGTAGTCCTCGAAGTCGACCAGCTTCTCGGCCAGTTCGTAGAACATCCAGTAGCGCTGCGGATCGCGGTAGATGGTCTGCCAGGCGACCAGCACCTCTTCATTCTCGGTTCGCGTCTCACGCCAGTCCGTGCGCCTGGCATCGGCACCGATGTCGAATCCGTTGCGCGCCAAAAGCAGCAGTGCCTCGTCATAGAGCGACGGCTCGGCCAGGATCGCTTCCAGCTTGCCGCTCAGGTCGGGCCGATGCTTGTGCGGCCCGAGCATTGCCAGGTTTCGGTTGCCGGCCATGAACTCGATGGCGCGATACTGCCAGGACTGGAAACCCGAGGACTGGCCGAGCGCGTCGCGGAACTCGGTGTATTCGCTGGGCGTCATCGTCCGCAGCACGTCCCAGGCATTGTTCAGCTGCTCGAAGATGCGCGCAACGCGCGACAGCATCTTGAAGCTCGGCTCGAGCCGGTCGGCGCGGATGGAACGGATCGCGGCGCCAATCTCGTGCAGAGCAAGCTTCATCCAGAGCTCGGAGGTCTGATGCTGGATGATGAACAGCATCTCGTCATGCGCCGATGACAGCGGCGTCTGGGCCTCCAGCACTTTCTCCAGGTGCAGGTAGTCGCTGTAGGACATGCGCTCCTTGAACGACATCTGGGCGCCTTCGGACGCCGGATCGTACGGTTGGCTCAATTGATTTTCTCCGTGCGCAGCCGGAAGCGCTGGATCTTTCCGGTCTGGGTCTTGGGCAGAGCGGCGATGAATTTTACCGATCGCGGATATTTATAGGGCGCGATCGTTGCCTTGACATGGTCCTGCAGGCGCTTGGTGGTGAGGGCGTCGGGCGCGACGCCCTGCACCAGCACGACATGCGCCTCGACGATCTGGCCGCGTTCGGCGTCCTCTGCACCGATCACCGCGCATTCGGCGACGTCCGGATGCGCCAGCAGCGCCGCCTCGACCTCGGGACCGGCGATGTTGTAGCCGGCGCTGACGATCATGTCGTCGGAGCGTGCGGCGAAATGGAAGAAGCCGTCTTCGTCCTGCGTGAAGGTGTCGCCGGTGATGTTCCAGCCGTCGCGCACATATTCCTTCTGCCTGTCATCGGCCAAGTAGCGGCAGCCGGTCGGGCCACGCACCGCCAGCCTGCCGGTCGTGCCGCGCGGCACCTCGCGCATCTCGTCGTCGAGGATGCGCGCCTCGTAGCCGCCCACCGGCTTGCCGGTCGACGCAGGCTTCATGTCGCCAAAACGGTTGGAGATGAATATGTGCAGCATTTCGGTGGCGCCGATGCCGTCGAGGATCGGCTTGCCGGTCTTTTTCGTCCACTCTTCGAAAACCGGAGCGGGCAAGGTTTCGCCGGCCGAAACTGCAACGCGCAGCGACGACAGGTCGGCACCTTCATCCATGGCCTTCAGCATGGCGCGGTAGGCAGTCGGCGCGGTGAAGGAGATCGTCGCTTTGTAGGTCTCGATGATGTGGATCATGTTGGGTGGCGTCGCCTGCTCCAGAAGCGTCGCCGCCGCACCGAAGCGCAGCGGAAAGATAGCGAGCCCGCCAAGGCCGAAGGTGAAGGCCAGCGGCGGCGAGCCGACGAAGATGTCGTCCGGCGTCACCTCCAGGATTTCGCGAGCATAGGCGTCGGCGATGATCAGCAGGTCGCGGTGGAAATGCATCGTCGCCTTCGGAACGCCTGTCGTGCCCGAGGTGAAGCCGAGCAGCGCGACATCGTCGCGGCCGGTGTCAACTGCGGTGAACGTTACCGGCTTGTCGAGAGCGGCACGATCGAGTTCGGCATCATGGTTGGCGGTGCCGTCGAAACCGATGACCTGCTTGAGGAACGCGCTGTCCTTGGCGCAGGCAGTCATCTCGTCCATCAGTCTGGTGTCGCACAGCGCGACGGTAATCTCGGCCTTGTCGACGATCTTGGCGAGTTCGCCGGCGCGCAGCATCGGCATGGTGTTGACGACCACGGCGCCAACCTTGGTGGCGGCCAGCCAGCAGGCGACCATGGCGGGGTTGTTGGCGGAGCGGATCAGCACCCGGTTGCCGGGCTCGACGCCATAATTCTCGACCAGCGCGTGGGCCAGCCTGTTCGTCCAGTCGGACAGTTCCTTGTAGGTGCGGCGGCGGCCATTGCCGATCAGCGCGGTGTGGTCGCCCAGACCTTTCTCGACCAGCTTGTCGGTCAGTTCGACGCCGGCGTTGAGGCGTTCGGGATAGTCAAAGCCATCGAGCAGGATATCGGGCCATTGCTCCGGCGGCGGCAGGTGATCGCGCGTGAACGTGTCGATATGCGCTGAAGGCCCAAGCATGTCGCCGCTCTCCCGTCTGCTGCCTGGCCAGTGCGCGACGCGCCTTGGCTGGCTGTGGTGGATCTAAAAGTCCTGTTTTTGAGGAGGCTTGGTGTCGCCGTCGCACCTGCTTCGGGGATGCCCCCAGAAAGGGTACACATTGCAGGTTTTGGGCAGCACAGCAGACCTCCCATTGTCGGCTGTTCGTCAGGGCAGGATCGCACCAGTCGAAATTTGTTTCAAGCCTAAAATGTTTTTGTCCTAGAGCATTGACGCATGGCATGGCGGTGGCCATTGCTAGCGAAGAAGCGATGCCGTCTTGGGGAAGGGCACAGATGTTCGAACGTCACATCGTCGATTGGGATGATGCCTATGCCAACGGTGCGAATATCGCCGGCAGTGATCGCTGGCCGGCCGCATGGGCGAAGCCGGCGCAAGCATTCCGTGATGCGCTGTCGGCGCAGGGCCGGGCACGGCTCGACATCGCCTATGGCGAAGGGCCGCGCAATCGGCTCGATCTTTTCCTTCCTAGTGCCGCGCCCAAAGGGCTGGTGGCGATTATCCATGGCGGTTACTGGCTGGAGACCGACAAGAGTTTGTGGTCTCACCTTGCCAATGGCGCGGTCAGCAACGGTTTTGCCGTTGCGATGCCGTCCTACACGCTGTGCCCGGACATACGCATCGCCGGCATCGTCAGGGAGATTGGGGCGGCGATCGGCGAGGCGGCGGCAATGGTCGACGGACCGCTGATGCTGACCGGGCATTCGGCCGGCGGCCATCTTGCCACCCGGATGGTGACGACAACCACGCCGCTGGCTGCCGATGTGGCGCGGCGCATACGCCACGTCATTTCGATTTCAGGCCTGCATGACCTGCGTCCGCTCATGCGCACCGGCATGAACGCGGCGCTGGCCATCGACGAGCACGAGGCGCTGACTGAAAGCCCGGCGCTGCTGAGGCCGATGGATGGTGCCCGCATCACTTGCTGGGTCGGCGGCGGCGAGCGCGCCGAGTTCCTGCGTCAGAATGCGTTGCTTGCCAACATCTGGACCGGCCTCGGCGCCACCACCAGAACCGTGGTCGAGCCCGACCGGCATCATTACAGCATTGTCGAAGGCCTTGCCGATTCGGCGCATCCGCTGACGCAGAGCCTGATCTCGAACTAGAGCCGGGATCATTTTCTCGTCTGTTATGAATGGCTTGTTCGGGGTTCCTCAGCGCAGCATCAAAACGCTGCAAGCCTCGCCCGCGGCTGCTGCAGGGGCAAACGGCGCCCGCACGATCAGCCCGTTGGCGTCGGCCAGCATTCTCAGCATTGAGGAATCCTGGATACCGAACGGCGTCGCCACCGGTACGCCGTCATCTTCCCTGACCACGGCTCGGACATAGTCCTGGCGCAAATCATTGGCCGGCATTGCGGCGCCCAATCGCGCTTGGCGAACGTCCTGGCGATGATTGCGGCCGCCGAGCCGCGCCAGCAGCGGCTTCAGGAACAACTGCGAGCAGACCAGGCTTGCCACCGGATTGCCGGGCAGGCCGATGCACCTGATATCGCCGAGGCGGCCGAACATCAGCGGCTTGCCGGGGCGCATGGCGATCTTCCAGAAGCCGAGCGTCATGCCTTCGCCGGTCAGCACGTCGTGGATCAGGTCGTGATCGCCGACCGAGGCGCCACCAAGCGTCACGATGACATCCGCACCGGCCGCGACCGCTTGTCTGATCAGGGCAGCGATAGCCTCCTTGCGATCGGCGGCAATGCCGAGATCGAGCGCGCGGGCGCCGACCGATTGTGCAGCAGCGGCAACGCCATAGGCATTGGACGAGATGATCTGGTCCGGGCCGAGATCACTGCCCGGCGGCAGCAATTCGTCGCCGGTGGCGATGATGGCGACCAGCGGCCGTTTCACCACGCTCACCCGGGGATGGTTGGCCGATGCTGCCAGCGACAGTGCCGCCGGGTCGAGCAAGCGGCCTTTCTCCAGCAGCATGTCGCCTGTTGAAAAATCGAGCCCGATGCGGCGGATATTGCGCCATTGCGCTGTCGGCTCGATCACTTCGATATCGCCGCCGCCGAGGTCGCGGACATTCTCCTGGATGACGATGGTGTCGGCGCCTTCGGGCAGCGGCGCGCCGGTGAAGATGCGCACGGCCTGCGTCTGGCCGACCGTGCCGTCGAAGCCACGTCCAGCCGGCGCTATGCCGATCACCGACAGCCTGGATGGGACCGACGTGACGTCGGCGGCGCGCGCCGCATAGCCGTCCATGGCGGAAGCATTGAAAGGCGGCTGGGTGCGAAGAGCAACGACCGGTTCCGCCAGAACACGATCCACCGCCTCGAACAGAGGAACGCTTTCGCCGGCTAGAGGTGCCGCACCATCAAGCAAGCGTTCAAGCGCCTCCGCGATAGGAACCAGCGCCATCAGGCGCTCGCCTTGTAGTCACCCGACTTGCCACCCGTCTTTTCGACCAGGCGGATGCCGGAGATCACCATGGCGCGGTCGACTGCTTTCGCCATGTCATAGATGGTCAGGCAGGCTACCGAAGCGGCCGTCAGCGCTTCCATCTCGACACCCGTCTTGCCGGTGACGCGGGCGAGTGCTGTGACCTTCAGGCCCGGCAAAGCATGGTCGGGCTCGATGTCGACGGAAACCTTGGTCAGCAGCAGCGGATGGCAGAGCGGGATCAGTTCATGCGTCTTCTTCGCCGCCATGATGCCGGCGATGCGCGCGGTGCCGAGCACATCGCCCTTCTTGGCGTTGCCGGCGAGGATCATCTTCAGCGTCTCGGACTGCATCGCGACAAAGCCTTCGGCAATCGCCGTGCGCGTCGTCTCCGCCTTGTCGCCGACATCGACCATGTTGGCTTCGCCGTGCGCGCCGAGATGGGTAAGGCCTGATACCATCGTCAGATAGCCTCGGCCAAAGCCTTGCCTGTCAGCAGCAGGCGCGTCGCCGCGGTGACGTCCTGTTGCCGCATCAGGCTCTCGCCGACAAGAAAAGTGCCGATGTCGCTCTTTTGCAGCCTGAGGCAGTCGTCATGTGAGAAAATACCGCTCTCGCTGACCAGCAAGCGGTCGGCCGGAACCATCGTCGCCAGCCGCACTGAAGTGTCGAGGCTGGTCTCGAATGTGCGCAGATTGCGGTTGTTGATGCCGATCAGCCGCGACGACAATTTCAGCGCGCGCTGCGTCTCGGCCTCGTCATGCACTTCGACCAGTGCATCCATGCCGAGTTCGAACGCCGTCACCTCAAGTTCGCTCGCCAGCGCGTCGTCGACGCTGGCCATGATGATCAGGATGGCATCCGCGCCCCAGTCGCGGGCTTCGTAGACCTGATACGGATCGAACAGGAAATCCTTGCGCAGCGCCGGCAGCGCGACGGCGGCTCGCGCCCGGGTGAGAAATTCAGGCGCACCCTGGAAGGAGGGTGCATCGGTCAGCACCGAAAGACAGGCAGCACCACCCTTGGCATAGGCCTGCGCCAGCGCCGGTGGATCGAAATCGGCACGGATCAGACCCTTGGAGGGGCTCGCCTTCTTGATCTCGGCGATCAGCGCGAAGGCGCCGGATTTGCGCTTCGCTTCCAGTGCGGCAAGAAAACCGCGCGGTGCGTCGGCATCTTTTGCCCGGGCCTTGATTTCGGCCAACGGCACGCGTGCCTTTGCCGCCGCGATCTCGTCGCGCTTGTAGGCCTCGATCTTGCGAAGAATGTCAGACACGCTCTATCCGTTATCCGTTCGAAATCTCGACCAGCCTGTCGAGCACTTGCAGGGCACGGCCGCTATCGATGGCTTGCGCCGCCGCCGCGATGCCGTCGCCAAGCGTCGTCGCCTTGCCGGCCACAACCAGTCCGGCACCGGCGTTCATCAGCACGGTGTCGCGATAGGCGCCGGCGCCGCCGCCCAGCATATCGCGCAAGGCCTTGGCGTTGTAGTCCGCATCGCCGCCGCGCAACTCATCCTTGCTATGGCGCGCCAGCCCAACCGCTTCAGGGGTCAGCGTGAAGCTGCGGATTTCGCCGCCGATCAGTTCGGCGACCTGCGTCTCGCCGGTGGTGGTGATCTCGTCATAGCCGTCGCCATGGGCGACCCAGACATGCTCGGCACCCAGCGCCTTCAGTGTCTCGGCAACCGGCAGGATCCATTCCGGCAGGAACACACCGACCAGCTGCCGCTTGACGCCGGCCGGATTGGAGAGCGGCCCGAGCAGGTTGAATATGGTGCGGGTGCCGAGTTCGACGCGGGTCGGGCCGACATGCTTCATCGCAGGATGATGCGCGGGCGCGAACATGAAGCCAACGCCTGCCTCGTGGATGCAACGGCTAATGAAATCGGGCGAGATGTCGATCTTGACCCCGAGCGCCACCAGCACATCGGCTGCCCCTGTCAGCGACGACAGGCCGCGATTGCCGTGTTTGGCAACCGGCACGCCGCTGCCGGCAACGACGAAGGCCGATGCCGTCGAAATGTTGACGCTGTGAGAATTGTCGCCGCCGGTACCGACGATGTCGACGGCATCGGTGGGCGCGTCGACGTGCAGCATCTTGGCCCGCATGGTTGCGACGGCGCCGGAAATCTCGCTCACCGTCTCGCCGCGCACGCGCAGCGCCATCAGGAAACCGCCGATCTGGCCGGGGGTCGCGTCACCCGACATGATGATGTCGAAGGCCTCGCGCGCTTCCTCAAAGGAAAGCGCGCTACCGGTCGCGATCTTGGCGATATGGGTTTTCAGCGCGCTCATCTTGTCGAGGCTTGGGCGACGGCGGCCTGGTCGATGCGAACGTCGTACTGTGTCTGCAACTGTGCCACCAATTGGTCGAGCAGATCATCCGACATGCCGGAGGTGAAGGATTTCTGCGCATCGTCCGGCACCGAGCTGGCATCGGCTCCGGCGGGCTCGAAGACTTCGGCGACCTTGTACAGGATCTGTCCGTCGCCGGTGGGCGAGGGGATCAGGCCGGTACCGCCTTCGCCAACGCCGAACATTGCTGCGGCGCCTTCCTTGCCGAAATCGACATCGTCGGCCTCGCGCTTGACACCGCGCTTGGTCTGCTTTTCCAGCTTCAGTTCGCTGGCGATGACATCGAGCGTTGCGCCGGCCTTGAGCCGCTTTTCCAGCTCGTCAGCCTTGGCGGCGAGCCGCTTGCTTGTTTCCGCCGCCGTCCAGTCGGCCACGACTTTCTGACGAACCTCATCCAGCGTGCGGTCGCGAGCCGGCGTGATGGACGCCACCTCATAGAAGACGAAGCCGTTGTCGGCTGTGGTCAAGGCATCGTTTTCCGTGTTGGGTTCGGCGTCGAAGACCGCTTTGATCAGCTCCGGCGATTGCGGCAGGTCCTTGACGATGCTTGCATCTGGCCGCAGCCCACTGCGATCGATGGCGTCGATGGTGACGATCTTCAGCTTCAGCTTGGCCGCGGCCTCTGCCAGCGAACTGCCGGCGGCGCGGGTGTCATCGTAATTGTCGCGCACGTCCAGAAGGATGCGGCTTGCCTCGCCCAGCGCCAGATCCTTGCGGATCTGATCGGACACCTCGGCCAGTGGCTTCACCACCTCGGGCTTGATCTCGGTGACGCGCAGCAGCACCGGACCGAAGGCGCCTTGCACGACCTGGCTGACTTCATTGGCATTGAGCGAAAAGGCCGCGTCGGCGACTGCCTTGTCGGCGATCTTGTCCTTGGCAAGCGTGCCGAGCAGCGTGTCTGCCGGCGTCTTGCCTTCCGCCGTGACCAGCTTGTCGAAAGTAGCGCCGGCCTTGAGCGAATCGAGTGCGGCCTTGGCCGCATCCGGCGTCTTGAACACGAGCTGCTCGACGGTGCGCAGTTCCGGCGTGGTGTAACGCGCCTTGTTCTTGTTGTAGTCGTCGCTGACTTGGCTGTCGGTGACGGCGGTCGTATCCATGATGTCGACGGGTTCGAGGCGGACATAGGAGAATTTGCGGTATTCGGGTGCCGCATATGTCTTCTTGTTGGCTTCGAAATAGGCCAAGAGCACGCTATCGGACGGTGCCGCGATCGGCTCGACCAGTGCCTTGGGCAGCGTCAAATAGTCGATGGTGCGGTCTTCGCCGCGATAGAGTGCAACAGCCTTGAAGAAAGTGTCCGGAGCCTTGAGGCCATCCGAGACAGCCTCGACGATCTGCTGGCGCACCGCCACCTGGGCACGGTTCTTCAGATAGTCCTCGGGCCGCATGCCAATCTGCTGCAGCATGTATTCGAATGTTCTGCGGTCGAACTGGCCGCCCGGGCCCTTGAATGCCGGGTCTTCGCGCGTCAACTCGGCCAACCGGTCCTTGGAAAGTCCGAGGCCCAGCTTGCGGGCCTGTTCGTCGAGAACGGCGCCCGAGACGAGTTGCGCCAGCACCTGGTTGTCGACACCGAGTGCCTTTGCCTGTTCGTGGCTGAGACGCTGGCCGAACTGCTGCGACATGACAGCGAGTTGGCGATCATAGGCGAGACGGTATTCGTTGATCGACACTTTGGTGCCGCCGGCGGCAATGACCGAATCATGGCCGGCCAAACCGCCCATTAGCCGTCCGGAAACGCCCCAGACCAAAAAGCTGAGCACCAGCAGCACCAACAGCCCTTTCGCGACCCAGGTGCCTGCCGCGCTTCTCAATATACCAAGCATTTTTACTTCCGATTTATGCGCATTTTCGCATGCGCCGAGTCTGAAACAAGCGCAATAGCGCCCTTCCGGCCCACTGTCGATTGCTTTGTGGCCTGATTTTGGTAGTGAGGGCCAGAGCCCCGATATCATCCGGAGAAGCAAACCCATGACGCCAGGAATTCGCCCGCTCGTCGCCGGTAACTGGAAAATGAACGGCACCAGCGCCTCCCTCAACGAGCTCCGGATGATCGGCAACGGTTTCATGAGCGGACTTGACGCGGAGACCGAAGCGCTGGTTTGCGTTCCCGCAACCCTGCTTGCCCACGCTGCGGAGATCCTGTCACGCACGCCGGTGCATGCCGGCGGTGAGGATTGCCATACCAAGGAGAGCGGCGCCTACACCGGCTGCATCTCGGCGGAAATGCTCAGGGATGCCGGTGCGAGCCATGTCATCGTCGGCCATTCCGAATGCCGCGAGCAACGCGGCGAGGATGACGCCACAGTCCAGGCCAAGGCATCCGCCGCATGGCGTGCCGGGCTTGTTGCCATCATTTGCATTGGCGAGACACAGCGGCAGCGCGAAGCGGGCGCGACGCTGGACGTGCTGTCGCGGCAGGTCGACGGCTCGGTGCCGCCAAGCGCCACACCGTCCAACACCATCATTGCTTATGAGCCGGTATGGGCGATTGGCACCGGCCTGACGCCGACCGCCGCCGATGTGGCCGAAGCACACGCGCATATTCGCGAAAAGCTGTCGGAAAAGCTCGGCGGCGTTGCGGCCAAGGTGCGCATTCTCTATGGCGGCTCGGTCAAGCCTTCCAACGCGGTCGAATTGCTCGGCGTCAGGAATGTCGACGGGGCGCTGGTCGGCGGCGCCAGCCTGAAAGCGGCGGATTTCCTAGCTATTGCCGAGGCCTATCGCAATATTGCTTGAAGACATTCGCCACGCCGGACAGGGCTTCCGGTGCCTGAAATCGTTGCAAAGGACGGGTTGCTTCCCATATTCCGGCCACGGGCTTGGAAATGCCGTCAAAGCATTGTATTGAGCCGCCTCCAATTCACCGGTCGTGTCCGCGGCCGGGCAAGGCCTTGCCAGGATAAACTATGGAAACCGTACTGATCGTCATCCATCTCATGGTTGTGCTCGCCCTTGTCGGCGTGGTGCTGCTGCAGCGCTCCGAAGGCGGCGGCCTCGGCATCGGTGGCGGCTCCGGCTTCATGACCGCGCGTGGCGCTGCCAATGCGCTGACGCGTGCGACGGCGATCCTGGCGGCCGCCTTCTTCGCCACCTCCTTGACCCTGTCGATCGTCGCCCGCTACGGCGAGAAGCCGATCGACATCCTCGACCGCGTGCCGGCGACATCGGACGGTGCAGGCAAAGGCGTGCTCAACCAGTTACCCGGCACGACCACCCCGGCGCCCGCAGGCACCACCACGCCGACGCCGCCGTCAGGCAACGATGCCGCGGCTCCGGCCACTGCGCCTGCCGCCGGCTCGACGCCGCCGGCGACCAACGGCACGGCTCCCGCCGCGCCGGCGGCCCCGCAGGTTCCAAACCAGTAGTCTTCGGCGGCTGAAGCCGCGATCTGTGCTCGTTTGAACACAGTCGCGGCAAATGCAGCGAGATCACAAAGATTCGACTGGGTGAGGTACGACCTCACGCTTGAGGCCCCCGCGCTTATTCGACTATAGATTGCGCGCGGCACTTCCGGCGCCCTTGGGGGGCGCTGGGCGACGCCGTGGGCAACACGCATAGAACGATCGGATCTTCGCCATGCAGCTTCGCAGCTTCATTTTCCTGGGACTTTGTGCCGCAATCGGCATCAGTTCCCCCGCTTTCGCTGGCGTTCCAGCCAATATGGCCGCACAGCCTTCGGTTGAAACAACCTCCGCCATCAACGTCGCCGTCAAAAGTGACGCGTCGCAATTGAAGCTTCTCAAGAAGAAGAAAAACCCGACGCCCGACGACCTCGCCCAGATCAAGAAGATCGAGGCCAAGATCGTTGCCGACAAGGAGGCCGCCAAAGCCAAGGCGCTCGAAGCCAGGAAACTGGCGATGCGCGAGGCGGCCAAGGCCAAGGCCGACGCTGAACGGCAGGCGTTCCTTGCCAAGAAGGGCAAGAGCGCGCCGGCAACCGAGGTGGCCGATGCCAAGCCGGCCAAGAAGCAGGTTGCCAAGATCATCGAGCCTATCGAACCGATCGCGCCGATCCAGTCGGCAGAGCCGCTTCCGGCAGAGGCGATGAACGTCGCCTTGACCGGCAACAATGGCGAGCTGCGCAGCGAGGTCATCGGCCAGAAGCAGCCGAGCAGCGGTGGTCTGTTCGCCGGTCTCTTCGGCGGCACCTCGTCCGGGTCTTCGATAAGCTATCTCCCTGAGACACGGGCTCTCGACCAGGTGCTCGCCAAGAGGGAAGCCAAGAAGCAGTTCAAGGTGAAGCCGGAATTCGTGCCGCAGGACGTGGAATTCAGCGGTTACGATGCGGGCACCATCGTCATCGACACCAGCGCGCGGCGCCTCTACCTCGTCGAATCGTCCTCCACCGCCCGCCGCTACGCCATTGCGGTCGGCCGCGAGGGTCTGCAGTACAAGGGTACGGTTGCGGTCGGCGACAAGCAGGAATGGCCGCGCTGGATCCCGACGCTGGACATGCAGAAGCGTGAGCCGAAGCATTACGGCCAGTACAAGGACGGCATGCCCGGCGGTGGTCAGAATCCGCTCGGCGCGCGCGCCATCTATCTCTATGACGGCAAGAAGGACACGCATCTGCGCATCCACGGCACCATCGCGCCGCAGTCGATCGGAACCAGCGCCTCGAATGGCTGCTTCCGCATGATCAACGAGCACGTCATGGACCTCTACAGCCGCGTCAGGGTTGGCACCAAGGTCGTTATCATCTGACGTTTTCGTCATCCTGCCGAAAGGGCCGGCTCAGCCGGCCCTTTTGTTTTGCCCTGTTCACGATCCGAGCGCCTTCTTGGGAAAAAACCTTCGCGGTGGTTTTTTCTCTGGCGGAATCAATCCGGCCGCGTTAAGCGATGACTCCCATGGCGCGATATGTATTCATCACAGGCGGCGTGGTTTCCTCACTTGGAAAAGGCATAGCCGCAGCGGCCCTTGGGGCTCTCCTGCAGGCGCGAGGCTATCGCGCACGCATCAAAAAACTCGACCCCTACCTCAATGTCGATCCGGGCACGATGTCGCCGTACCAGCATGGCGAGGTTTTCGTCACTGATGATGGCGCGGAAACCGATCTCGATCTTGGCCATTACGAGCGCTTCACCGGCCGCTCCGCCAATCAGCAGGACAACATCACCACCGGCCGCATCTACAAGAACATCATCGAGCGCGAGCGGCGCGGCGATTATCTCGGCGCAACCGTGCAGGTCATTCCGCACGTCACCGACGAGATCAAGAATTTCGTCCTCAACGGCAATGACGACTATGATTTCGTGCTTTGCGAGATCGGCGGCACGGTCGGCGACATCGAGGCGATGCCGTTCCTGGAAGCGATACGCCAGCTCGGCAACGACCTGCCGCGCAACAACGCCGTCTACGTGCATCTGACGCTGATGCCCTACATCCCGACGGCCGGCGAGCTGAAGACCAAGCCGACCCAGCATTCGGTCAAGGAACTGCGCGGCATCGGCATCGCGCCCGACATCCTGCTGGTCCGCGCCGATCGCGCCATTCCCAAGGAAGAGCGCAGAAAACTGTCGCTGTTTTGCAATGTGCGCGAAAGTGCCGTGATCCAGGCGCTCGACGTGCCGCATATCTACGATGTGCCGATGGCATACCATAGGGAAGGGCTCGATTCGGAAGTGCTGGCCGCCTTCGGCATCGATCCGGCGCCGAAGCCGCGCATGGAGCCCTGGCAGGCGGTGTCCAACCGCATCCACAATCCGGAAGGCGAGGTCACCATCGCCGTGGTCGGCAAATATACCGGCCTCAAGGATGCCTACAAATCGCTGATCGAGGCGCTGTCGCATGGCGGCCTGGCCAACCACGTCAAGGTCAAGCTCGACTGGATCGAATCGGAGATCTTCGAAAAGGAGGATCCGACGCCATGGCTGGAAAAGGTGCATGGCATCCTGGTTCCCGGCGGCTTTGGCGAGCGCGGTGCCGAAGGCAAGATACTGGCGGCGAAGTTCGCGCGCGAGCGCAAGGTGCCGTATTTCGGCATCTGCTTCGGCATGCAGATGGCCTGCATCGAGGCGGCGCGGTCGCTGGCCGGCGTCGAACATGCGTCTTCGACCGAGTTTGGTCCGACCGAGGAACCGGTCGTCGGCCTGATGACCGAATGGCTGAAAGGCAACATGCTGGAGAAGCGCCGGGAAACCGGCGATCTCGGCGGCACGATGCGGCTCGGCGCCTATCAGGCCGAACTCGCCAAGGGCTCCAAGATCGCCGAGATTTACGGCGACACACAGATTTTCGAGCGCCATCGCCACCGCTACGAGGTCAATATCGACTACAAGGAGCGACTCGAGGATTGCGGCCTGGTATTCGCCGGCATGTCGCCCGACGGCGTGCTGCCGGAGACGGTCGAGTATCCAGACCACCCCTGGTTCATCGGCGTGCAATATCATCCGGAACTGAAAAGCCGGCCGCTCGACCCGCATCCGCTGTTCGCCAGTTTCATCGAGGCGGCGGTGGAGCAGAGCCGGTTGGTGTAGCGATCAGGTCGGGCGGCAATGCAGACCTATGTCGCGCTGCTTTACAGCATCATCCTGGGCGAGGGCCGCCGGGTCGTCATGGCCGACCTCAAGGCCATGGCCGAAGAGCTCGGGCTGAACAACCCGCGCACGCTGGTGGCGACGGGCAATCTGGTCTTCGAGGCACCGGCAACTGATATCGCCGACCTGGAACAGCGGCTGGAAGCAGCCTTCGAAAAAACCTTCGGCCGCCATGTCGATATCATCGTGCGCGGTGCCGAGGACTGGCTGAAGCTTGCCGCCGGCAATCCGTTTCCAGATGAATCGAATGCGACCGCGGATCAGGTGGCGGTGCGCGTGATGCGCCGGCCGGTGCCGGACGAAGCCGTCACGGCGCTCGGCTCCTATGTCGGCAAAGACGAAAAGATGCACGCCGTCGCTGGCAATATCTGGATTGTCTTCTCGCGCGCCGCACCCAGTTCACGGCTTCTGACCGCAGCGAGCCACAAGCGTCTGGGCGTCGGTACCTCACGCAACTGGAACACGGTGCGAAAACTGGCCGAGATGGTGGGCAGTAGGCAGTAGGGAAGCAGTTCTCTACTCCCTCACACCTACTGCCTACTGCCTCATTTTCAAGCCTTTGCCGTCTTCGCTCCGGCGCCAAGGGCGGCGGTGCGCAGCACGTAGTAGATGATGCCGGCGATCGCCACGCCGAAGAACCAGCCATAGACGCCCCACCAGGACGGCAGCCAGTTGGTGAAGTTGGGCAGGATCGACGAGAAGATGGCGCCGATGCCGGCGGCGATGAATGCATTGACGTGCCAGCCGCCCTGGAAACGGAACTCGCCGTCTTCGCGGTAAAGCGCCTCAACGTCGATCTCACCCTTCCGGATCAGGTAGTAGTCGACCATCATCACCCCGAAGATCGGCCCCATCGTCGCGCCGATGATGTTGACGAAGGAAGCGGCACTGCCTTCCCATGGCGCGAAGGGATAGAGCAGCAGGGCAATGACGGCCGCGATATAGCCGCCCTTCTTGAAGTCGATCTGCCTGGGGAAGACGTTGGAGAAGTCGAAGGCCGGCGAGACGAAATTGGCGACCACGTTGATGCCCAGGGTCGCAACCGCAAAGGTCAGGGCTGCGAGCGCCGCCAGGAACCAGCTGTCGAATTTCGCCGAGATCTGGTCGGGATGCAGCAGCACCTCGCCATAGACGTCAAAGGCGGCAATGGTGGTGACGCCGGCGACCAGCGAGAACAGGATGAGGTTGATCGGCAGGCCCCAGATGTTGCCCTTGCGCAGCGATGCCTTGTCCGGCGCGTAACGGGCGAAATCGCAGAAGTTGAGATAGAGCGCCGAGAAATAGGTGACCCAGATTGCTGCCACCGCAAACAGCGAAGTCCACGAGCCGGGCGTGCCGGGCACGCCCGCGTCCTTCGTCTTGTCCAGCAACACGTCCATCGGGATGTCGCTGGTGAAGGCAAATCTCCCGGATTTGACGCAGAGATAGATCGCCAGGATCAGCATCATCACCCACACTGCGGGGCCGGCCCAGTCCTGGAAGCGGCGCACCGTTTCCATGCCGTTCTGGATGATCAGCAGTTGCAGCCCCCAGATGACCACGAAGCAGATCACCTCCAGGCCGGTATGGCCGAGGAAATGCGTGCTGGCGTTGAAATCGGCGAACCACTGCGTGCGGATCAGCAGCGCCACGATCGCGCCCGAGGCGGCGGCCGTCTGCGCGCCGTACCAGAAGCAGGCGACGATGGCGCGCACCAGTGCCGGTATGTTGGCGCCCCAGATGCCGAAAGAGGCGCGGGCAAGCACGGGGTAGGGCACGCCCGTCTTCACGCCGGCATAGCCGACCATGTTCATCAGCGCGTAGATGATCAGCGATCCGATGCCTATGGCGATGATGAAATTGACAAAGCCGCCGCAGAACAGGAACAGACTGGCGGCGAGATAGTAGCCCCAGAGGCTGTGAACGTCCGATGTCCAGACGTTGAAGATCGAGAATGGTCCCCAGTTTCGAACTTTGGCTGGAGCCAGATCCTCGTTATAGAGATCAGGTGAAGCACCCTGTATTGTCATTGCAATGGTCCCCTTTTGCAGCACGCGCCCTCACGCGTTGGCCGCGTGCAGGTTAAGCCTGCCGCAGGGGAACCGACAAGCAACCTATTTGCCGGCTTTGGCCTTAAAGATATTCAATGAGAACTGCGATTATCGATGCACGGCGATGGTGGGTCATCGCTGAGCCCGGCACGGATGATTCGAAGTTCGACGCCGGGATTCCAATCTGAAGCGGTAGGGCCATCTAAGCGATGGCCATAAGCTGCTTGTGATCCGCGACTTCGGCGAGCAGCCAATCCTGAAACAGGCCGGTGCCTGGTTTGTTGCCGATGCTGCGACGCTGATGCAGGTAAATGCCGGCCGGATAGGTGTGGCGGGCACGGAACGGGGCGACCAGTTTGCCTTGCTGCAGAAAATCTTGCGCCATCATCGTGTCCGCGAGCGCTATTCCCGCGCCATTGATCGCTTCGCGCATGATCAAGGTGCAATCATCCAGTGTTGTGCTGGATTTTGGCGTCGTTTCCAGAACGCCTTCCTGCTCCAGCCAACGCTTCCATCTCATGGTTTCGCATTCATGGATCAGATGATGATTGACCAAATCGGCCGGCGATCGCAGCGGCACAGGCCCCTCCAAAAGCGAAGGCGCACAGACCGGCGTCAAAAGCAGCGGGATCAGCAGCGTCAAAGCCGGGCCGGCCTTGTAGACGAACTCGTCGACAATGGCCAAATCGAAGTTGGCGCGCTTGCCTGAAGTGGAGATCTCCAGATCCACCGACGGATGCAACCGGCGAAAGTTCGGCAACCGGTCCGCCAGCCAAAGGTTCAGAACAGTGGGCACGCACAAGACCCGGACACGTTGGATCTTGCCGTGGCGCGACCCCTCGGAGAGGCTGACGTCATCGGTGGCGCGCCAGATGGCTTCGAACGCCTCCGAGAGGCTGCGTGCATAGTAGGAGCCCCTGATAGTTGGCGTTATCTGGCGAAAACCGCGTTCGAACAGGTCCTGGCCAAGATTTCGTTCAAGCGCGCGGATGTGGCGGCTGACAGCCGAGGGTGTCAGATGCAGTTCTTCCGCCGCGTCCTTGACGCTGCCGAGGCGAGCGGCGGCCTCGAAAGCGCGCATGCCATTGAGTGAGGGAAGGGCCATTGGCCGATCATGAATTGTCAGTTGAGTTTTTGTCAATCGACATGGGCAGAATTCGCGTTTGATCGCCTGCCCCGTTAGGGGATACCCAGAAGGCAAGAGCAATTAAGTCGTCTCAAGAAAGCGACTGTTTGGGGACCGGCATTATACCACGAACGGCGGAGACCGGCTTGACCAGTCTCCACCGGGGCGAGCGGAGCGTTGCTCGCTACCGGCTGGTATTGCCGCAATTGGAGAGAGCGCCAGCCTATGCCTCAATCGCCAGCGCCGGTTTTCGAGACCGCGGATGAGATTTCCGCCGAAGCCTCTGTCGTCGTGATTTTGCAAACTGCCCACACGGGCTTTGGCCCGCGGGCAGTCGCCCTGGATGCCGAGATGAGCGGGATCCTCTCTCGCGCCTGCTCCGACCCGGCCGCCTTGGCCGAATCCGGCACCTGCATCGATCTTATTGCTCCTCAGGCCGTATCGATTAAGCGCGTGGTCGTCCTGGCCTTGGGCAAAGCTGAAACCGTAACCGCCCTGTCGTTGGCACGCGCCGGCGGTCTGCTTGCCGCGCATCTGGAGGCCAAGGGAGAATGCGCGGCCACGCTGGTCCTGGACCCCATCGCCGGCGTTGACCTGCCCGGAGCCGAAATCCTGGCGCGTGTCGCGCTCGGCATGCGGCTGCGCCGCTATCGTTTCGACATGCGCAACCGGCGGCAAGGGGCGGGAGCGGATCGAACCTTGCGGGTGAAACTGGTCGGGGCCCGCGGCCCAAATCTGACCGCGGCGCTGGCGCGGATCAATGCCATCGCCGACGGTGTCGAATATGCACGCACCTTGGTCAACCTGCCGCCGAACCATCTCCATCCCGACAATTTCCATGATCATCTGGAGCCGCTGCGTGAAGCCGGAATCGACATCGAAATGCTCGATGCCGCGCAACTGAAGGAGCTCGGCATGAACGCGCTTCTTGCTGTTGGATCGGGCTCGGCGCGCCCGCCTAGGGTCGCTGTCCTGCGTTACCGGGGCAAGGGTGCGCCCGCTCAACCACTCGCTTTCGTCGGCAAGGGCGTCTGCTTCGATTCGGGAGGCCTCTGCATCAAGGGCGGAGCGCAAATGTTCGACATGAAAGCCGACATGGGCGGAGCGGCCGCTGTGGTCGGCCTGCTGATCGCGCTCGCCCGGCAAGGCAGCCCGGTACATGTTGTCGGTGTTCTCGGCATCGCCGAGAACATGCCATCCGGCACCGCGCTCAAACCGCGCGACATCATCACCACGGCCTCGGGACAGACCGTGGAAGTGTTCGACACGGACGCGGAAGGACGCCTGCTTCTGGCCGACTGCCTCCACTATGCAGCCACGCGCTTCAACCCTTCGGTGATCGTCGATCTGGCAACGCTGACCTATTCGGTGACGCGTGGCCTGGGCTCGATATTCGCCGGCCTGTTCAGCACCGACGATGCCATCGCGTCACAGATGATCGCGGCCGGAGAAACGGTCGGCGAACGGTTCTGGCGGCTGCCGCTCGACCGGGCCTATGATGAGGGCCTGCAATCGCCGTTCGCGGACCTCAGGCATCATGCCAAGGACATGGAGGACGGCGACGCTCCCTATGCCGCGGCCTTTCTGCGCCATTTCACGGAAGATCGCCCCTGGGTGCATCTCGACATCGCCAGCAAGGAACTGACCGACACCGATCGGCCTCTCGGCAGGCAAGGTGCCACGGCATTTGGCGTGCAGATGCTGGAAGAGTGGGTGCAGGTCAGCCGAAACATGAGTTAGGCCCCCGTCGTCACGGACAAATACAAGATGCCTTCAACCGCACTGGGAACTGGGATGTCATCTGAGATCATCGGCATGGAAGGACGGGGCGCTTTCGGTGCCTACGAGACCTGGTATCGGGTCAGTGGCGAACTCGGTGGCGAAAAGGCGCCGGTGGTGATCCTGCATGGCGGCCCGGGCGTCGCCCACAATTATGTCGATGCCTACAAGCTTCTTGCGCGAAGGGATCGCGCCGTCATTCATTACGACCAGTTGGGCTGCGGCAATTCCACCTTACTGCCTGAGAAGGGCGCCGATTTCTGGACACCTGGGCTGTTCATCGACGAGCTTGAAAACCTGGTCGACCACCTCGGCATTCGGGCGGGCTTCCATGTGCTCGGCCAGAGCTGGGGCGGCATGCTGGGCGCCGAATATGCCGTGACGCGGCCGCAGGGTCTGAAATCGCTGACCATTGCCAACTCACCGGCGTCCATGAAGCTGTGGGTCGAAGAGGCCAACCGGTTGCGTGCGGATCTGCCCGCCGATGTGCAGGAGACTCTGACCTGGCACGAGCAGGCCGGCACGACGGACGATGCGGCGTACCAGGCGGCGACGATGGTGTTCTACGAGCGGCATGTCTGCCGGGTCGTGCCTTTCCCGCCCGAAGTCACGGAAAGTTTCGCCCAGGTCGTGCGCAATCCGACCGTCTATAATCTGATGAATGGGCCGAACGAGTTCCATGTCATCGGAACGCTGAAGAACTGGAGCATCGTTGAGCGCCTGCCGGCCATCGATGTTCCCACATTGATCATCTCCGGACGTCACGACGAGGCCACGCCCGCGACCGTGCAGCCCTACAAGGACGGCATCAAGGGGTCTCGCTGGGAGATATTCGAGCATTCCAGCCACATGCCGCATGTCGAAGAGCAAGATGCGTGCATGCGGGTGGTGGGAGACTTCCTGGACCACAACGATAACTGAAAAAAGGGGAATCAAGACATGAAGAAACTGCTTCTGGCGGCAACAGCCGCGGCATTGCTGGCCGGTACATGGCTGGCCCCGGCACAGGCCGAATATCTCAAGGAGCACCGGGGCGGCACCATCCGCCTGCTGGCCCGCTCCGCGGCCGGAACGCTCGATCCGCACATCAATTACACGGACCAGGGCTGGCAAATGTACCAGCCGATCTATGACGGCCTGGTGGCCTTCCGCAAGGCCGAGGGCATGGACGGCTTCACCATCGTTCCCGATCTGGCCGAGGCCCTGCCGCAGGTCAGCAATGACGGTAAGACCTTCACCTTCAAGCTGCGCAAGGGCATCAAGTTCTCCAGCGGCCAGGATCTTGGCGTGAAGGACGTCGTCGCTTCCTTCCAGCGCATCTTCAAGGTTTCCGGACCCACCTCCGGCACGTTCTATGCTGGCATCGTCGGCGCGGACAAATGCCTGGCCGACACCAAGAGCTGCACGCTGGAAGGCGGCGTTGTCGGCGACGAAGCGGCCGGCACCATCACCATCAACATCACCAAGCCGGATGCCGAACTGCTCTACAAGCTGGCCTTGCCGCATGCCGTGGTCCTGCCGGCGGACACGCCCGCAGAAGACATGGGTTCCAAGCCCATTCCCAGCACCGGCGCGTACACGATCTCGGCCTTCGACCCCAACAAGGGCATGACGGTTTCCCGCAACCCCAATTTCAAGCAGTGGAGCGAAGAAGCCCAGCCGGACGGCTATCCGGATGTCGTCCAGTATGATTTCGGCTTGTCCGAAGAGGCAGCCGTCACCGCGATCCAGAACGGCGAAGCGGACTGGATGTTCGACGCTCTGCCCAGCGATCGCCTGGGCGAACTGGGCAGCAAATCCATGGACCAGCTGCACATCTCACCGCTTTCGGCGTGGTGGTACGCGCCGCTGAACAACCGTCTCGCACCCTTCGACAATGAAAAAGCCCGCCAGGCCGTTGCCTATGCGATCGATCGCAACACGCTGGTCAAGCTGTTCGGCGGCAAGGTGCTGGCTTCGCCGGTCTGCCAGGTCCTGCCTCCGGACTTCCCCGGCCATGAAGACTATTGCCCCTTCACCAAGAATCCGGGCGCCAAATGGTCGGCTCCTGATCTCGACAAGGCAAAGCAGCTCGTCGAGGACTCCGGCACCAAGGGCCAGAAGGTGACGATCATCGTCGAGGACACCGCCATTTCGCGGTCCATCGGCGTCTATCTGCAGAGCGTGCTGACCAGCATCGGCTATGTCGCCGACGTCAAGCCGATCTCGTCGAACATCCAGTTCACCTACATCCAGAACACCAACAACAAGGTGCAGATGTCCGTCACCCAGTGGTACAAGGACTATCCTGCGGCCTCGGACTTCCTGAACATCCTGTTCAGCTGCGCCTCCTTCCGTGAAGGTTCGGACGCCTCGATCAACATCGCCGGCTTCTGCGACAAGGAAATCGACGCCAAGATGCAAAAGGCATTGGACCTCGGCGTCACCGATCAGAAAGCCGCCGACAAAATGTGGGCTGAAATCGACAGGCAGGTCACCGACAAGGCACCTGCCGTCGGCCTCTTCACGCCGAAGCGGCTCGACTTTGTCAGCAAACGTCTCGGCAATTTCAAGTTCAACCGGCAGTTCAACTGGATGATCACCCAATCCTGGGTACAGTAATGGCCTGGGTGCAGTAACGAACCGCGGAGAGGCACGCGCGTGTCGAACCAAGCTGTCACCATGCCGCGCAAGACGCGAGGCCCCTGGGCCGTCGCGTTTGCGAAGCTGGCAACGGACGGGGCTGCCATGGCGTCCCTGGCCGTGTTCCTCCTCATCGTCCTTGCCTGCCTCAGTGCGCCTCTTTATGCGAAATGGGCAGGCGTGGATCCCTTCGCCTCGACGCTCGACGCCGTCATCCAGATCGACGGTGCCGACGTTCCGGTGATGGAACAATCGACGGAAGGGCTGGGGCTTGGCTACACACCGCTCGGCCCGACCTGGCGGCTGGGCAATTATTTCCTCGGCGCCGACAGCCAGGGCCGCGATGTCATGGCCAGGATGCTCTATGGCGGGCTGAGCTCGTTGTTGATCTCCGGAGCAGCCACTATCTTCACCCTGATCCTGGGCACGGCGGCGGGATTGATCGCCGGCTATTTCGGCGGCGTCACCGACACGGTGCTGTCGCGCTTCCTCGACATACTGTGGGCGTTCCCGATCTATCTGCTGGCGATTTCGCTCTCCATCGTCACCATCGCGCATGGCATCACGATCGGTCCGATCCAGATCGAGTCCGGCAGTCTGTGGCTGCCTGTCATCATCATCGGCATCGTCTACGTGCCCTATGTGGCCCGCCCAATCCGCGGGCAGGTTCTGGCACTGCGTAAAAGCGAGTTCGTGCTGGCCGCGATCAATCTGGGCGTGCCGGGGTGGCGCATCCTGTGGCGCGACATCCTGCCCAACGTCACCACCACGCTCATCGTCTTCGTGCCGCTGATGATGGCGCTAAACATGCTTACGGAATCGGCCCTTTCCTTCCTTTCGATCGGCGTGCAGCCACCCGCAGCGAGCTGGGGCACCATCATCCAGGACGGACAGGCGCTGCTTTACACCAGGCCATTGGTGGCGCTGGTGCCGGGGCTGGCGATCGCGGTTTCCGTCATGGCGCTCAATGTCTTTGGCGACGGCCTGCGCGACGCGCTTGATCCGCGCTCCAAGGTTCGGCTGGGGCGCGACTGATGATCTACGCCATCCTGCGCCGTTTCGGCCAGATGCTGTTCGTGATGTTCGGCATCTCGGTCATCGTCTTCCTGATTTTCTTCGCAACGCCGGGCGCCGACCCGGCGGCGCGGATCGCCGGCCGCAATGCATCGCCCGAAGTGCTGGAGGCGGTACGCCACAGCTTCGGCTTCGACCGGCCGCTCTACGTGCAATATGTGACGATGATGGAGAAGATCTTCGTCACAGGCGACTTGACCTCCTTCGTCAATCGTGGCTGGAAAGTGGTGCCGGCGGTGATGGATTCGATCCCGGTCACGCTCTCGCTGGTGTTCGGAGCAGCGATCCTGTGGGTGGTCGTCTCCATCATCATCGGCATCGCCGCCGCCGCCACGCGCGGCAGCTGGCTGGACAAGCTGCTGATGGCGCTAGGGCTGCTCGGTATTTCGATGCCGGTGTACTGGCTGGGCGAAGTGATGAACCTGATCACCCAGAGCCGCTACCACGACAGCTGGGCGTTCTCCTGGGTGCCACCGCTCGGCTACAAGAATTTCTCCGACGATCCGAAGGGCTGGTTTCTGACCCTGGTCATTCCCTGGATCACACTGTCCATTCTCTATATCGGCATTTACGGGCGCGTGCTGCGCGCGGCAATCATCGAATCGCTGCAGGAAGACTATATCCGCACGGCCCGGGCCAAGGGGCTGTCGGAAACCCGCATCCTGCTGCGCCATGCCTTGCGCACGTCGCTCATCGCCTTCGTCACTCTGTTCGGCCTGGATTTCGGCGCGCTGGTGGGAGGCTCGGCCTTGCTCACAGAGGTGGTGTTCGGGCTGCACGGCATCGGCAAGCTCACTTATGACGCTCTGCAGAATCTCGATCTGCCGATGATCATGGCGACGGTGATGTATGCGTCCATGTTCGTGGTTATCGCCAATGCGGTCGTCGATTTCGTCTACATCCTTCTCGATCCGCGCCTGAGGACATCATGATACTGTCGGTGCGCGACCTCAGAGTTTCCTTCCGCACAAATGATGGCCTGGTGCGGGCCATTGATGGCGTTTCCTTCGACCTCGAGGAGAGCGAGATCCTCGGTGTCGTCGGTGAGTCCGGTTCCGGCAAGACCGTGTCGCTGCTGGCCGTCATGGGTCTCATCACCGATCCCAACGCCACCATCGAAGGGTCGATCCGCTACAAGGGCCGCGAACTCGTGGGACTGCCCGCGCGCGAACTCAGGCGGCTGCGCGGCAACGAGATCGCGATGATCTTCCAGGATCCGATGACCGCATTGACGCCTGTCTACACGATCGGCTGGCAGATCGCCGAACAGATCCGCGCGCATCGCAACATCAGCAAGTCCAAGGCGATGGAGCGCGTCGAGGAACTGCTGGCCGAGGTGAATTTTCCTAACCCGCACGAGGCGATGTCGCGCTATCCGCACCAACTGTCCGGAGGCATGCGTCAACGGGCGGTGATCGCAATGGCTTTGTCCTGCAATCCGGCGCTGCTGGTGGCCGACGAACCGACCACGGCGCTCGACGTCACCGTACAGGCCGGTATTCTCGATCTGGTGCGCAAGCTGCGCGCGACGCACAAGTCGGCGGTCGTCTTCATCACGCATGACATGGGCGTGGTCTCCGAACTCGCCGACCGGGTCATGGTCATGTATGCCGGCCGCGTGGTGGAGCGCGGCAGTCGCGCGGAGCTGTTTTCCGATCCGCGACACCCCTATACGCGCGCGCTGCTGGGTTCGATCCCGCCGCTGACCGGCGAAAAACCACGGCGCCTGCCGGCCATTCCCGGTTCGCCGCCGTCATTGCTGCGATTACCGCAGGGCTGTGCGTTCGGTCCGCGGTGCCCGGTTCACTACGAGCCCTGCGAGGCCGGCAAGCCCGACCTCGGGAGCGGCACCCATGCCGCGGCATGCTTCAGGGTGGCACAGGCATGAGCGGACCGATGATCGACAAGAACCGCCCAATCCTCGAGACGCGTTCGCTGGGCAAGCGCTTTTCGATCGGGAGCCGCTTTTCTGCCGAGGGCAAGCGAACCGTCCATGCGGTCGACAATGTTTCCCTGACCGTGTGGCGCGGCGAGACGGTTGGGCTGGTCGGCGAATCCGGATGCGGCAAGTCCACGCTGGCGCGCTGTCTGGTGAGGCTCTACGACATATCGGACGGCGAGCTTCTGTTCGAAGGCAAAGACATCACCTCGAAGTCGCTGTCTGAACTCAGGCCGCTGCGGCGGCGCCTGCAAATGGTTTTCCAGGATCCGTCGGCATCGCTCAATCCGCGCCGGCGCGTCGGCGACCTGGTGGCCGAGCCGCTGCGCATCCATGGCAGGCTCTCGTCGAGCGAGATCACCAAACGCGTGGCGGAACTGTTCGACCTTGTCGGCTTGCTGCCGGATCACGTCATGCGGTTTCCGCACGAATTTTCCGGCGGACAACGTCAGCGCGTCGGCATCGCGCGGGCTATTGCCCTGAACCCGGACCTCGTGGTCCTGGACGAACCCGTCTCCGCGCTCGACGTGTCGGTGCAGGCGCAAATCGTCAACCTGCTTGCCGATCTACAGGAGAAGCTCAACCTCACTTACATATTCATCGCCCACGACCTGTCGGTGGTACGTCAGGTTTCAACCCGCATCGCGGTCATGTATCTCGGCTCGATCGTCGAAGAAGGGCCGGCGGAAGAAGTGTTTGCAGCACCAGCCCATCCCTATAGCCAGGCGCTGATCTCGGCGGTTCCCGTCGTGGAGACGACGCCCGGTGGGACGCGCAAGCGCATCATCCTCACCGGCGACGTACCGAGCCCGCTGAACCCTCCAACCGGCTGCCGTTTCCATCCCCGATGCCCGATCGCGGCGGAGCGCTGCCGTTCGGAGCGGCCGCAGTTACGGGAATACCGGCCCGGTCGCAAAGTCGCCTGCCACTTCCCCACGATGTAGGCGACACTCACCACCGCACGGGTGATCGCCTTCGCCTGACAGATTTCTAAAAAATTCCATTTTTGCCGGGAACCAACTGGCTATTGGCGCGTTTGGTGGGGTTCGATCGAGCGCATTGCGGTCGACCGGGAGGAAGCGATGGATCAATTGCATTTCTTTTCGCCCGTGCGGATTTCGCGCGGGCAGGGACACCCTTTGGAAGAAATCGATAGTGTTGCCGAAGCCATGATGTTCTTGCGGAAATGGCCGACGGGACGGCGCGGTCCGGTTTATCAGTGCGCGCTGAATTGTTGCTCGGCCGCCTTGTCGGGCCAGATGTCGGCCGAGGAAGCAAGGAAAGCGTTCACCGGCTTTGCCCGCATCACGCGTCTTCTCGATGACGACATGGCGTTGCCGGTGCCCGGCGAAAGCAAGGCAAGCGTACACGCGTTGCGGCGATAGGCTGTTGTCCTGACGGTCCCCACAAGGTCCCGCGCTGCAAGGCGCGGGACCTTGTGCCGCGCTCGGTTTGACGCATCGAAAGTTCGTCCTGCATGGCACACTTTCACAGCGGACGGTCGTTCATGCTTACTTCGGTCACGAGCTTGCGGCGAAGCGCCATGGTGTAGTCGTCTGGCCCCTTTGGCGTCATGACGAAGGCTTGGGAACCGCCAATCACCGATTTGGCAAAATAGGATGCCAGAGGTTCGCCGGGATTCTCATCCTCCGTCGGGATGGCGATGGCGTTGATCGTATATCCCTTGGCTATGGCGTTCGACCTGCTCGGCTGGACGGGAAGCCCGTCGTTGTTCTCGCCGTTGGAAGAGATATCGATGACTTTCTTGGCCGCCTTTCCCGGGAACCGGTCGAGCAGGAGACTGCCGATGTCGATAGCCGAGGAAACGGATGTTCCGCCACGCCCTCTGCGGATGAAGCCGGTATCGCCTTTCCTGCTGATCACCGCTGCCGCCGCTTTGGCATCTTCCAGTCCGCAGATGCTTGTCCAGGGCAGCACGACGCGTGCGTGTCCGGGGCTCGACCATTCAAAATAGGCAACGCCGATGCAGCCAACGTAATTCCGGCTGATAGCGGCGATGATCTCTGGCGAGGTGAGTGCCGCGGCATGTCCCTCGCGTTGCATATCGGCGATCTTTGGATCGATCGACGACGAGAAGTCGACCGCGAACACGATGGCGACGTCAACGTTCGCGGCATGGGCAGAGATCGCCCAAAACATCGAAGCTGCGACTATTCCTGTCACTCTCGAGATTGAACTGACCGGCGTCAGAATGCCCCAACCTTTCGTCCGTACCCGTTCACGAAAGGATAGGGGGGCGGCGTCCTGATGATATACACTGCCAAACATGTCATTCTCCATCTCGACATCCGGTCGTTTCAAAAAGCGAGCTCAACATGTGGAAATTTGGCGGGGCGCCTTGGCATCCACCCCGAACAGCAGCAGATCGGCCTTGGTCCACAAAAGATAACAGCCGAGCAAGGTCAGCGGCATGGCGAGTGCCGCGAAGGACCCGCCCGACCAGACCTCCGGCAGAGCTCGGCCGAGGGCGACGGTCGTCGCCAGCATTGCCGGCAACCGGCTGGCGAGCACCGCACTGCGGAACGGATCGGGCCAAGCGGCCGGCCACATCGGAATTGGCGTGCCGGGCCTGTGGAAGGTGCTGCCGAATTTGCCCAGGGCATGGAGCAGGCCAGAGGTCGCCGCAAGCAATGGATCGCCGAGCAGCAACAGGGCAATACCGAGTCCGATCGCACCCAGACCCGACAGGAAGTCGCCCAGACGGTTGAGGGTGGGATCGGGAGCATCCGGCCTTGCCCAGGCCCGGTGATAGGCCTCGCCGCCCCAGAAGAAGACCAGGGTGGTCAAGGTCAGCGCAACAGTGCCATGGCTGCCGGCGAAATATTCGATCACCGCCATGGTGACGCTGCTTCCCTCATGCAAGCCGACCGGCGCGGTAGCAATCTGGATCGCGAGACCGACAATGAGGCCGAGCGCGTTACCGCTGTTGTAATAGCCGCCCGGTCCCTTCATGCGGGCGCGAAGCGCCGAAACCAAATGTGCGATAGGAAGAAGGATCGTCCGCGCGTTCATCACTGCGCCCCCACGACAAGTCCTGCCGCCATCGGCAAGGCCACCGCCGCCTGGCTGATCGACGCCACTGGCCCCGTGTCGGGCGGCAGCCGGGGCCGGAATAGGTTTCGCATCACCGGCAAGGGTCATCACATTCCTCCACTGGACCTGAATTGTTGGGGTGACGATCGCCTGCCCAATTTGCGGCGGCAGCTGCAAAGGCAGGGGCCCCGTCGGAGGGTTGAACCGAAGCGGTTCGCAAGGACGTGCGTGCCTGCGGCGCTCGGTTCGACAGTGCCACGGACAGGATCGCACCCAGAATGATGGCGGCACCCAATGCGCTCGCGGACGAGCTCCGCTCGCCGAGAAAGATCGCCGCGCCCAGCGCCCCGAAAACGCTTTCTGCGCTGACGATCACGGCGGCGTGGCTGGCCGGCGTAAAGCGGAGGGCAACCGTCTGTATGCCGAAGGCAATCGCAGTGGAGAACACGCCGAGGATCGCCAGTTCCGGGCCGGCTGCGAATGCGGCGGCCAACGACAGATTGCCTTGCATTGCGCCGAGCGGCAGGGCGAAGGCTGCGGCGCCGAAGAACTGTGTCGCGGCTGCGGTGAACGGCCGCGCATGCACCTGCATGTGCCGGCCCAGCTCGACTGCCCAGAGCGCATAGCAGGCAGCCGAGAGGACAGCGGTGAGATCGCCACTGCTGAACCCGGCAATCCCATCCGACAACAGCAGGGCTCCAACAACGGTCAGCCCGGCGGCGACCGTGAGACTCGGCGTCGGACGTTCGCCTATGAGAAACCAGGCGGCCAGCGGTGTCATTACCGTTGCCGTGCTGACCAGGAAGCTCGCATTGGTGACGGAGGCGCCGAGATAGCAAAGCTGCTGGAGCGTGATGGAGATGGCAAACAGCGCGCACACCTTGGCCAAGCTGGAAAAATAGTCCGGCCCGAGCGGAAGCCGCCTCTCCATCAAGACAAAGGGCAACACAAGCAGGCCGCCGATCAGGCAGCGCAGACCCACCGCACTCAGCGCGTCGAGATGCACAAGCACCATCTTTTGCGAGACATTGCCGAAGCCCCACAAAGCGGCTGCGAATAGCAGCAGCAAATTGGCTCTTGTCCTGGACACGCGTCCCCCTCGAACCAAGCCTTTCGTTGACTTGGTCACTTTAATTTAGCAAAGCCTAAACAGCCTGCCGTTACGGCAGCGCTTGAGCGCGAAGGCCGACTGTTGCGAAGCGTTAGTTTTGAGTTAGGATTTCGTCAGGCTGGGATAGCAAATGCAAAGTGAGGACAGGGGCGCTGCAAATAGAATCTCACTCTTCGGCGGTTTCCGGATTGAAAATGAAACGGCCGGTCCGCTTCGGCTGACCGGGAAACGAGGGCCGGCAATCATCGCCTATCTGGCCCGGTGTCCGGGCATGGCGGCGACGCGGGAGAGGCTGGCTGACCTCCTATGGGGCGACAGTGACGGCGAACATTCGCGCAACAGCCTTCGGCAAGCCCTCAGTGTCCTGCGTCAGGATCTGGCGCGAGAAGGGGTGGATCTCATCCATTCCAGCGGTGAGCTGATCGCCCTGAGGCCAGAGGCCTTTCAAATCGACGTGGAGAAGTTCGAAACGGGTCTCTCGGCCCGTTCCGCTCAGGACCTCGCGAAGGCCTTGGCGAACTACACCGGGCCCTTCCTCGACGGGCTTTATCTGGGAAGCAATGCGTTCGATGACTGGATCACATCGGAACGCGACAGGCTGCTCGGCCGCGCGCTTGAGTCCTTCGAAAAACTGGCCCGTCTCGTCGACCCCGATGCCGGGCTGATCCTGGCCGATCGTATTCTGAGCATGGAACCGACACGGGAAGAATCCTATCGGCTCAAGATGGAATTGCTGCTCGCATGCGGGCAACGCGACAGGGCAATCAGGACATACGAAGCTTGCAGAAGCATGCTGAAGAAGGAGTTCGGCGTCGAAGCCGGCCCTGAAACGCGGGCGCTTTGGCAATCTCTGTTGCTTGCCGCCGATGACGCTTCAAATGTGCAGTCGACAAGTGGTGTTCCGGCCAGCCAGCGCCTTGGGCGTCCGTCCATCAGCGTTGCCGACTTCGTCAATCTGACTGGAAAGCAAGGCGACGACTTTTTCGCCAAGGGACTTGTCCAGGACATCACGACGGCCCTTTCCGAAGTGGCCGATTATGTCGTGCTCGCCGCGCTTCCGCCCGAGAAGAGCGGCCCAGGCGAAGAAGCCAAGACGCCAGGGACACTCCGGGCGCGATATATGCTCAGCGGCAGCGTCCAGAGATCTGGCAATGGGTTGAGGGTAAATGTCCAGCTCGTCGACGCCGCCGGCGGCCACCACGTCTGGGCCCAGAAGTTCGACGGCCACTCCGAGAACGCGCTCGAATTCCAGGACAGGATCGCACAGTCTGTTGTTCTTGCCGTGATCCTCGAACTTCAACTGACCAACTGGAAGGTTCGAGACAAAAGCCCGCCGGGGACCCCTGAAGTGCGCAGGCTGGTCAACGAAGCCCTCATGAAATATTTTGAGATGACTCGGGACTCACTTTTGATCGGGATTGAGCTTGCCGAGAAGGCCTTCTCGATAGGTCCCGACAACGCTCGTGCAAAGCGGACGCTCTCGATCGTAATATCCATGGGCGTGGCGTTTGGTGCGCTGCCTCGGGAGCGAGGGGTGATCGAGCGTGCGGTCGAGCTTGCGGAAGCTGCGGTGCGCGCGGTGCCGGACGATGAAATTGCCCGATGTATCTTGTCGTTCGCTCTCGAAAGTTGCGGTCGTATCGACGAGGCGATCGCCGAATGCCGCCACGCGATCAGCCTCAACCCAAGCTACCCGACTGGCCACGGCGATATTTCGATGCTCTTTGCGTTGCGCGGACAGGTCGACGAAGCGGTGCGCGAGGCCAACGAAGCAATCCGGCTCGGAACGCACGATGTGATCGACTTCTGGCGCCACCACGGCCTGGTTGTGGCGCTCTTCGCTGGCGGAGACAACCAGCGGGCGCTCGAAGCCGCCCGCAAAGTGGTCAGGACAAAGCCGGGCTTCGTTCGCGGCGCCCTTTATTGGGCCGCGACCGCGTCGGCCACCGGAAACAACGAAGAAGCGTCCCGGGCCATCCACCATTGCCTGTCACAACTTCCGCATCTCAATCTGAGCAATGTCTGCCCTGGCTTTGTGCCGCGCTACGTGAAGGATCATCATCATTCCCGGTTCCTTGAGATGCTGTCGAGGGCTGGCCTTCCCAGTTCCTAGCCACATCATTGGCGTAGACACCGTCATACGAAGCTGGAGGGTTCCGTCCTCCGCCCAGGCATCGAAAGCAGATGACGCGTTGGCAATTCCGGTCAGGTCGACCTATAAGCTACCTTGCGATTGAGGTATTCGGCGCCGCACGCCGTCGCGCCGGCCAGGTCATCCGGCCGATTTGCGGCGGGGGCTTGTCATGGCACGTGATAGCGTTCACTCGACGCGTGTCCAACTTATTGAAGCTATAAAAGATGCAAGATTATCAAAGGCTTAGGATAGCCATAGCCCCCATGATGGATGGGGCGGAGACCTAAATAAAATCAGTTAGTTATGAGATGCCGTGTGCAAAAATCGCACACGAAAGTTCTGCTTCTCTTCTTTTTTCGTTCCCACGACTTAGCCTCCGACAGCCGCATTCGGGCGCTCGTCTGCCGCCGATTTCGACCGCTCCTTTGCGGATTTTCGCCGGGATATCCGTGAACCTCACTGTGCTCCGCGGCGTCCAGCTTGCCCACCGGGGTGAGCGAGTCCGGAGAGCGCTTCCGCCTTTCCCCACTCACTGAACTGACAGTTCCGGCTTCGCTGCTACGGCTGAGTCGTGTCGGCAATTCTCACAGCGGCGGGAGTTTCCCGCCTCGGCATTTGACAGACTAAATTTGCGCTGGGTCAAAGCTCGTCCCGTCCATCTGACTACAAGATGTTTCGAAGGATGGCAGTTGGCCATTCGACGATGGAGGCGATTCTGATGAAACTGATGGCATCTCTGTCCCTGGCAACCTACCCAGAAGCGAACTCCGCGAAAATCGCGGCGAACGCGGTCGCTGTCGTCAAGAAAATCGACGCGGCGCTGCACGCCGTTGCCATCGACGTCGACATTCCCGACGTTTCGAACGCGCTTTCAAATTATTTGCTGGACCTTCCCTACAAGATACAAGAGGCCGAGGCGACCAGTCGCAAGCGCGGTAAAGTTCTGCTCGAGGCAATTAACCAAGAGGCCGAGCGCGCCGGTGTGACCCTCACCACGCAGGAGTTGACCGCACCACCGGCCTTGATGGGCAATGTTGCCGCAGAGCACTCCCGCTATTTCGACATCTGCCTGGTCGGCTGGGCCCCCGCCAACCAGACCGCACGGATTCTGGCCGAGGCGATACTGTTCGGCTCTGGTCGACCGACCCTGCTTCTTCCCGACTCCACGGACGTCGGGGTGCTTGGACATGTCGTTATCGCCTGGGACGGCAGCAGAGTGGCCGCACGGGCGGTCGCCGACGCGTGGGCGTTTCTTGAACGTGCCGCGACGATCACTGTTGTGACCGTGACCGACGAAAAGCCGCTTCCGGGACAGGGCATCGGCGAACGCCTTGCACTGGGCTTGAGGACGCGTGGTCTGGTGGCGGAGGCTGCCTCTATCCAGGTAGGGGACAGTTCAATCGGAACAGCGCTTCAGCAGCATGCTCTCAAGATCGGCGGCAACCTGCTCGTCATGGGCGGATACGGCCACTCCCGCGTCAGGGACTTCGTGCTTGGCGGTGCCACCGAAGGCATTCTCGCGGATCTGCGCCTGCCTGTCCTCCTGTCGCATTAGGTCGTGGCGAGATGAGACGTGGCACGGATCCAATCTTGCGTTTCCACGGCGCGGCCCACGGCGTCACCGGCTCATGTTATGAGATCGAGACGCCGCATTCGCGCATCCTCATCGACTGCGGCCTGTTCCAGGGGTCGAAGTCGGAACGGGAATTGAACTACGGTGCGTTCCCGTTTCCCCCGGACGCGATTGACGCTGTCATCCTGACGCACGCGCATATCGATCACAGCGGCCTTCTGCCGAAACTGGTCAAACACGGCTTTTCTGGTCCCATCCATACGACCCGCGCCTCCATCGATCTTTGCTCGGTCATGCTGCCGGATTCGGCGCACATCCAGGAAATGGTGGTCGAGCACCTGAACCGTCGCAACGCGCAGCGCGGTCGCCCGCCCGTCGTGCCGATCTACAGTCAGCAGGATGCCGCCGCGTGCATGGCCTTGTTCCGAGCTTTGGAATATGGCGAATGGACCACGGTCGCCGAAGGCCTTCGCGCCCGCTTCTGGAATGCTGGCCACCTCCTTGGTTCGGCATCGGTAGAGCTTGAGATCGACCGACATGATGCGCCGCTGCGCATCATGTTTTCGGGCGACATCGGTCCAGGCCACAAGCTGCTTCAGACCGATCCCGAGGGGCCGGCCGGCGTGGACTATCTGATCTGCGAATCGACCTATGGCGACCGCGACCGGCCGGACGTCTCGCCCGAACAGCGGCGATCCCAGCTTGGTGACATCGTGCGTGGCGCCGCCGCGGCAGGCGGCCCGCTTATCATTCCGTCCTTCGCTGTCGAAAGGACGCAAGAACTGCTGGTCGACCTGTATTTGCTCATGAAAGCGGGGGAGGTGCCGTCAGCTCCGGTCTTCGTTGACTCGCCGCTGGCGACACGCGCCAGTGCGATTTTCGAGCGCCATGCCAACGAGATCGAACATGGTGACGTGCTGCGCCAGGCCCTCAACTCGAAGGAACTCCGCTTCACGGAGACGGTGGAGCAGAGCAAGGCGATCAACCGCCTCACCGGCTTCTTCGTGGTGATCGCCGCCAGCGGCATGTGCGATGCGGGGCGTATCCGCCATCATCTCAAGGCCAATCTCTGGCGCCGGAACGCCACGGTGCTGATGGCCGGATATCAGGCCCAAGGGTCGCTTGGCAGGATCCTGCTCGACGGCGCGCAGCGCGTGCGCATCCAGGGTGAGGAAGTCGAGGTCAAGGCACGTATCAGCTGTTCGACCTCTATTCCGGCCACGCCGATGCCAGTGAACTGGTTGCCTGGCTCAAGGCCCGAACTCCAGTGAAGCAGCAGGTGTTCCTGACGCATGGAGAGGAAGCTGGACTCGGGGGCCTGCGCGTAAGGCTTGCAGGACTGATACCCGACGACAAGATCATCATCCCGAGGCTGGACGATGCTTTCCAATTGACCCCCGGTCGCAGTTTGCCGGTCGAGGTCAACGAGCCCCGCCGTTTGAGGCCGGAAAAGATTGCCCGCCTGGACTGGCACAATGACCTTTCGAAGCTTCTGCTGGATGTAAACGAGGCGGTCAGCGCCGCGGCCGACGAACGGAGTCGCGCAGCTGTCATCAGACGCATGCGCAGGGCGCTCGACACCGGCGACAGCAGCATCTGAGCAAATGAAGGAGCCTGATGGCCAGCAGTGCGCTGGCGATCAAGAAAGCCAAAATGTCTCAAGCCACCTCATCGACCATTGCCTTGACCGGCCTCAGCGAAGCCGAGGCACAAGCTAGGCTTGTCACCGAAGGGTTCAACGAGTTGCCCAGATCCAACCGTCGGACGCCCTTGCGAATTGCTATCGAGGTCTTGCGCGAGCCGATGCTTGCCCTGCTGTTGGGTGGAGGCTGCGTCTACCTGCTTCTTGGCGATCTTCAGGAGGCGTTGATACTGCTCGCATTTGCCACCTTGTCGGTGGGGATTACCATCGTTCAGGAGGCGCGGACGGAGCGTGTTCTCGAGGCGTTGCGCGACCTGACAAGTCCGCGCGCCCTGGTAATACGCGATGGCGAACGCAGGCGGATTGCGGGTCGCGAGGTGGTGCGCGGCGATACGGTCGTGCTGGGCGAGGGGGATCGGATTCCGGCCGATATCTTGCTCATTCAGAGTCGAGATATCCAGACCGATGAGTCCCTGCTGACAGGAGAATCCGTGCCGGTGCGAAAGATTGCTGCCGGGCAAGGCGATCTGCCAGCCGAATGCAGGCCGGGGGGTGACGACCTGCCTTTCGCATTTTCTGGATCACTCGTCGTTCGCGGTTCAGGCATCGGCGAAGTTCTGGCAACCGGGCCGCTAAGCCAAATCGGTGCGATCGGGCAATCGCTTAGCACAATGGAGACCGAAGCACCCCGCCTGCAGCGACAGACAAAACGCCTTGTCGCCATCTTCGCGCTGGTCGGCGGCGCGGTCAGTGTTCTCGCGGTCGTGCTTTATGGCCTGCTGCGTGGCGGATGGCTCGATGCGGTGTTGGCCGGTATTGCGCTCGGCATGTCGATGCTGCCCGAGGAATTTCCCATGGTGCTGACAATCTTCATGGCCATGGGCGCATGGCGCATCTCGCAGGCGCGCGTGCTCACGCGTCGTGCAGCAGCGATCGAGACGCTCGGCTCGGCAACGGTCCTTTGCACCGACAAGACCGGAACGCTGACCGAGAACCGAATGACAATTGCAGAACTGAGAACGCCCGATGGCAAACTGTTTCGCTTGCTGAACAATTCAAACACAGAGATGCCGGCGGCATTTGGGGAGTTGGTCGAGATCGGCATGCTAGCCAGTGCCGAGATCCCCTTTGATCCGATGGAAAGGGCATTTCACAAACTCGCGCAGGAGCGATTGCCCAAGCGCGCCGACAGCGCCGATCGGAAACTGGCCCGCGCCTATGGGTTGCGTCCTGACCTGTTGGCAATGTCGAATACCTGGCAATCGTCGTCTGGAGGTGGCGACTGCCTGATTGCCGCCAAAGGTTCGCCGGAGGCCATCGCGGCACTCTGCCGTCTACCTGCGGATCGTGTCGCTTCGGTCAAGGATGTTGTGGACGCCATGGCAACGGAAGGACTGCGCGTCCTAGGCGTTGCGCGTTCCAGCCATGCTGGCGATCAACTGCCGGACAAGCAGACTGGTTTCGAGTTCGAATTCATGGGCCTGGTCGGACTTACCGATCCCCTACGTTCAGGGGTTCCGGACGCGGTGAGCAATTGCCGCTCCGCCGGAATTAGAGTGATCATGATAACCGGGGACTATCCCGCGACCGCGACAGCAATCGCCAGGCAGGCTGGGCTCGATTTCAACGATGTCGTCACCGGTGAAGAGCTCAAGACACTGGATGACGCAGCCCTGTCGGCGCGTGTGAAAACTGCAGCGGTGTTCGCGCGGATCATGCCCGAGCAGAAATTGGCAATCGTCAGAGCCTTGAAGGCCAACGGCGAGATTGTCGCCATGACGGGAGACGGCGTCAACGATGCTCCGTCGCTGAAAGCCGCAAACATTGGCATTGCCATGGGCGGTCGCGGCACGGATGTCGCGCGGGAGGCGTCGTCCATCGTCCTCCTCGACGACGATTTCGGGTCGATAGTCAAAGCCATCCGGCTGGGCCGCCGCATCTACGACGCCTTGCACTGGGGAATGCCGGAAGACGAGATTCGAGCCCTGACGTTCTTCTCGCTGGTGCTGACGATCGTTGGGTTGATTTTCGTCAACCGTACGTTCAGCGAGTTGCTGCTGACTGCTCTTTTCCGGCCAAATCGATCGCTTGCTTTTGTCGTCGTGGTGGTTGCAGCGGCGCTGGGCGGGACGCTTCTGTGGCCGCTCGCGAGTAATCTCTTCCAGTTCGGACCGCTGCACCTGGACGACCTGGCCGTGACGCTTGCGGCCGGGTTGGCAGTGCTGGTCTGCCTTGAGTTCCTGAAACATTTCTGGCGGGAGCGGCTGAAAACCTGATCATTGATGCAAGTCTGCCCGCGATTCCGACCAGGGCGAACGCCCAGCTTGCGGAGTGCGCGCTTTGACGGTCGGGCCGAGCAGTGATGAACCGAAAGGCGAACGATGCGTTGGTGCCATGTCTGAGGCGCAATCCGCAGGCTTTCGCAAAATGAGCAACGGAGTCAAAATCAGATGACCGAACATTCGGCAACATCAGTCAACACCAAACGGTTGTCCGAACAGGAGTTGCGCGACATTGACGCCTATTGGCGAGCTGCGAACTATCTGACGATCGGCCAGATCTACCTGCTCGACAATCCGCTGCTGCGTGAACCGTTGCGGTTGGAGCACGTCAAGCCGCGTCTCCTCGGCCACTGGGGAACGTCGCCCGGCCTGAGCTTCATCTATGCGCACCTCAATCGCGCGATCCGGCTCAGGGACGCAGATGTGATCTATGTCTGCGGCCCCGGCCATGGCGGCCCGGCAATGGTGGCCAATACCTATCTGGAAGGCACCTACGGCGAGCTCAATCCCGACATTGCGATGGACGAGCAGGGGATTCGCAAGCTGTTCCGGCAGTTTTCGTTTCCCGGCGGTATACCGAGCCATGCCGCACCAGATGTGCCCGGCTCGATCCATGAGGGTGGCGAGTTAGGCTATTCGCTGTCGCACGCCTATGGCGCAGCCTTTGACAATCCGGATCTTGTGGTTGCCTGCGTCGTCGGCGACGGCGAGGCTGAAACGGGGCCACTGGCGGCCGCATGGCATTCCAACAAATTCCTCAATCCCGCGCGCGACGGGGCGGTGCTGCCGATCCTGCATCTGAACGGTTACAAGATCGCCAATCCAACCATTCTGGCCCGCATCCCCGAAGATGAATTGCGCGCGCTGTTTGCCGGCTACGGCTATGAGCCGCTGTTCGTGGAAGGCCACGAGCCGACCCTGATGCATCAGCGAATGGCGAGCGTGCTCGACGATGCGCTTGATCGGATCCAGGCTATCCAGCATGCCGCACGCAACGGTCCTGCGGCGACCGCGTCACGACCAAAATGGCCGATGATCGTGCTTCGCAGCCCCAAGGGCTGGACCGGCCCGAAAGAGGTTGACGGTTTGAAGACCGAGGGTTTCTGGCGCTCGCATCAGGTTCCCTTGTCAGGCCTTGCGGAAAACCCCGCGCATCTCAAACTGCTCGAGGAGTGGCTGAAAAGCTATCGACCGGAAGAATTGTTCGACGCCGCTGGCGCCCCTGTCGCCTCGATCCGCGCCACCGCACCCCAGGCGACGCGGCGCATGAGCGCCAACCCGCATGCCAATGGCGGCCTGCTGCGCAGGTCACTCGAATTGCCCGCGTTGCATGACCACGCCGTTGCGCTCGAGCGCCCTGGCGCCGTCAAGGCTGAGTCGACGCGGGTCATGGGCAGTTTCCTGCGTGATGTCATGCAGTTGAACGAGGCCGCGAAGAACTTCCGGATCGTCGGCCCGGACGAGACTGCCTCGAACCGCCTTCAGGATGTGTTCGAAGTGACGGAGCGTGGCTGGATGGAAAAGATCCTGCCCGAAGACGTTCACCTCGGGCGCGAGGGCAGGGTTCTGGAAATCCTCTCCGAGCACACCTGCCAGGGCTGGCTCGAAGGCTACCTGCTCACCGGGCGGCACGGTCTGTTCTCCTGCTACGAGGCATTTATCCATATCGTAGATTCCATGTTCAACCAGCATGCGAAATGGCTGGATGCCTGCCACGATATCCCATGGCGGCGGCCGATCGCATCGCTGAACTATCTGTTGTCCAGCCATGTCTGGCATCAGGAACACAATGGCTTCAGCCATCAGGACCCTGGCTTCATCGACGTCGCCCTCAACAAGAAGGCCGACATTGTGCGGGTCTACCTGCCGCCGGACGCCAACACCTTGCTGTGCGTGACCGACCACGTGCTGCAGACCTGGAACCGCATCAACATCATCGTCGCCGGCAAGCCGCCATCGTGGCAGTGGCTGTCGATGGACAAGGCAATCGTTCACTGCCGGGCAGGGATCGGCATCTGGGACTGGGCGTCAACCGACGATGGGGCCGAGCCCGACGTCGTGATGGCTTGCGCCGGCGACGTCCCGACCCTCGAAACGCTGGCTGCAGTGCAGATCCTCAGGCAACAGGTTCCCCATCTCAGGATCAGGACGGTCAACGTTGTCGATCTGATGACCCTTCAGCCTAAGGAATATCATCCGCACGGCCTGTCGGATCGCGAGTTCGATGCGCTGTTCACTCCGGACAAACCGGTGATCTTTGCCTACCACGGCTATCCCTGGACCATTCACCGCCTCACCTATCGACGTACCAACCACGACAACATCCATGTGCGCGGCTACAACGAGGAGGGCACGACGACAACGCCCTTCGACATGACGGTGCTCAACGGTCTCGACCGTTTCCATATCGTCCAAACCGTCCTTGACTGGGTCCCGCAACTCAAAAGCGTTCGTGTCGCCTTAAAGCAGGCGATGGACGGCAAGCTGCTTGAACATCGAGCCTATATTCGCGCCCATGGCCAGGATATGCCGGAGATCCTTGACTGGAGGTGGGGACAGGATCCTGATGCGGCGCCGAAGCGTCCAGATTGAGCTGATGCCCGTCCGCAAGCACATAGGACGCAAACATATCGGATGGCTTCATGACTGATGCGATCCTTGTCCTGAACGGCGGTTCTTCGAGCCTGAAGTTAGCCGTCTTCGAAGGACGTGACCGACTTCCGCTGCTGCTGCGCGGCAATGTCTCTTCTCTCGGCCATCAACCACGGCTGCGCGTCGAGGCTGCGGCCGGCAGGTCCAAGATCGAAAGGAGCCTGGGCGAAGCACCGATCGATATGGACAAGGCGTTCACGGCGGTCGCCTCTGTGCTCGCAGACAACCACCTCCTGCCTCGCATCGGCAGGGTAGGGCACCGGATCGTTCACGGCGGGCGTGACTTCACAGAAGCGACGCTGCTTGACGAAGACACGCTCAAGGCACTGAGCTTGCTCGAGCCGATGGCGCCCATCCACCAACGGATCAATCTCGAGATTGTCGCGCTGGCCACGAAGCTCTTGCCGCAGGCCCTCCAGATAGGATGCTTTGATACGGCGTTTCATTCAGCCCGGCCGGAGCTCGCCAAAATCTACGGGCTGCCGCGCGCGGTGACCGAGGCGGGCATCATTTCCTACGGGTTTCATGGGCTGTCATACAGCCATATCGCATCGAAGCTGCGTGACCGTTGCGGCGCGGGCGCCGGCGGCCGCACGATCGTTGCCCATCTCGGCAGCGGCGCCAGCCTGTGCGCCATGGACGCCGGACGAAGCATCGCCACGACGATGGGGTTTTCGACCCTGGACGGCCTGGTGATGAGCACGCGTTGCGGTGCGCTCGACCCGGGAGTCATCCTCCACTTGCTGCGGGAACGGCGGCTGTCTGCGGAAGAACTGATCACGCTTCTCTACGAGCAATCCGGCCTGCTCGGCGTGTCTGGAATATCTGGTGATATGCGGACCCTGATCGGCTCAGACGACCCTGCCGCAGCCGAGGCGGTCGACCTTTTCGTCTATCGGATCGGACGCGAGATAGGATCGCTGGCCGCTGCCATGGGAGGTCTGGACACGCTGGTGTTCACTGCCGGCATTGGCGAAAACGCGCCGTTGGTCCGCGAAAGGATCAGCGCGGCCGCGGCCTGGCTTGGCGTCGGTCTCGACGAGGAGCGAAACCGACGAGGCGATGTGGTGGTCAGCGCTGCGGATTCCCGCGTTGATGTGCTTGTCATTCCAGCGGATGAAGAAAGAGCTGTGGCCACCGAGATACTCGACTTTCGACCTGCCGCGCGCGAAACGGCCCGGGAGGGAGCGCGGTAGCTAAGCGGCTGATCGCGCCCCCAACTCCCGCCGCACCAAGACAAGCGTCGCATCGTCGGGATCGGTTGTGACGGTGAAGCCCATGTCGCGCTCGACCTCGATCGCAGCACGGTTTTCACGGCTTTCGATTGACTCGATGGCTTTGAGGCCGAGTTCCTCGGCATATTTCGCAACATAGGCGAGCAGCTCCCAGCCAACGCCCAGATGCTTGCGATCCTGGCGAAGGCAGATCGCGACTTCGCCGTTTCGATCGGCTCGATCGCTTGCCAGCGTCGCAACCGCGATCAGCATCCCGTCCGCCGAGAATGCTAGAAAATTATGGATATGGGCGTCGTCTGAACGCGTCATCGCGACCAGCCGTTCATGCGAGACCTCCTTGACCGCGCCGAGAAAGCGGAAGCGCAGGTCGTCCGGGGTCACATGCGTGAAGAACTCGGCCAGTGTTGGCTCATCCTCAGGGCGCGCGCGGCGCACTTCGAAGCGAAAGCCGGTATGGGTGGTAAGTGTGTTGTCCATCATTATCTGGTCCTTGAACTGAGGCCGGTTCTGCGGCGTCATTGTCGTCTCTCTGCGCAGGCAGGCACCTTCATTCGCTCATGCAGTGGAGCGCGTCCTGCTTGACGATTTCGATGCTGCGCAGGTTGAGCAGGCGGATGACGCCCTTGTCCTTCAGCCGGGTGAAGACCCGCGATACGGTTTCGATGGTCAGGCCGAGATAGTCGCCGATGTCCATACGCGACATTGGCAGTTCGACCTGCCGCAAACCACCCTGACGCTCCGCCATGTCAACCAGGAAGGCGGCTACGCGTTCGATGGCGTTCTGGCGGCCGAGAACCAGCAGGTGTTCCTGCGCTCGGATCAAACCCTTCAGCGCCAAGGGCAATAGTTGGCGGGACATGTCCGCCCCAGCGGTGAGCCGCAAGACGCGGACAGCTGTGGCGTTGATTGCCTCTGCGAAGAAATGATGTGTCGCGTCTGCCTCGAACCCGAATGTCTCTCCGGCGAGGTGAAAGGCGCTGATCTGCCGGCGACCATCGGCAAGCAGACGGTAGATGCGCACGGCACCGAACTCGACTTGATAGAAGGCCCCAGCCTTCTCGCCCTGGGCATAGATTTCAGCGCCGGCGGGAAAAAAGCTCAGTGGCTGCAACGGTGCCGGGTCGAATGCATCCGGCAGGGTTGGCTGCACAGAATGCGACGGGAGTGAAATTCTGGAGGCGGTGTAGGCGTGCATAGCTGTGTTCCCGGTTGTTCCGTGACACAGCAATCGCGCGAATCTGGGGGCCGCGAAATTCGGTTATATCCCTACGGGAAACTACCTAGACGTGCGAATTCTTGATCCACATCAAGGGGCCGGGCGCGCCGGGCGCCTAAGTTCACCTTCGCTTTGGGCGATAGCAATAGGGAGTCGTTTCGAATTCTCGCATCGGAACGGCTGGTGGGCAGCGATGTATCTTCCGCAATTCCTGGTCGGAATGTTTGTCACCGCGACCGTAGTCGCGGTGTGGACCTACGCGGCAACGGGCTCGGTCTGGACAGCACTGGGCTGGGCGATTATCGACCTGGTCGTTCTGCAGGTCGGGTACTTCGTCTTTGTCATCCGCCTGGTTTCCAAAGGCGCGACGGCAGACGCTGAAGCAGACTCCGCGTCACTCAGCCATGTTGCACCGCCCCAAAGAGACGGCCCGTTGCTTTAGCCTATGATCGCGACGCTGCCGTATCAAAATCAATCGCGGCACGCGCCTTGCCATGTTTTGCCAATCTGGGACAAGGTTGAATGCGCATTGCAATCCTGTCTGACATCCATGCCAATCGCGAGGCGTTCGACGCGGTCCTGGAAGCTGTTCACGAACGCGGTAGTCCGGACGAGTTGGTATTGCTCGGCGATCTGGTCGGCTACGGTCCCGATCCCGTCTATGTGATCGAGAAGGTCGCACATCTGATGGCTGACGGCGCGCTTTGCATCAGGGCAACCACGACGAAGCCGTGGCGCTGAACCTGAGCAACATGACTGAGAATGCGCGGTTCGCCGTCCGGTGGACTCGCAAACGCATTGCCTCGGCGCATCTCGATTTCCTGGCGCGATTGCCGCTCTCGCTGCAATCCGAAGACCGCCTTTATGTGCACGCAAGTGCGGAGCGACCGGGAAAGTGGCCCTACATACGCGACGTGGACGCAGCGGAACGCTGCCTCTCGGCAAGCGACGCCCGCTTCGTTTTCTGCGGCCACACCCACATTCCCGCCATCTACTACGCGCTTCCCGGTCGCCGGCCCATGCATTTTCAGCCGTATGACAATGTGGCTGCACCCTTGTCGGAGATGAGGCGCCACCTGGTGATCGCCGGCGCTGTCGGGCAACCCCGCGATGGCAACCCGGCGGCGTGCTTTGTTCTTGTCGACACCCAGCGGCAAGAGGTCACGATGGTTCGTGTTCCCTACGATCACGAAGAAACCGCCCGCAAGATCCAAGCCGCCGGCTTGCCTGGATGGCTTGGCATGCGGCTGAAGATCGGCCGCTAGGCTTCAAGGAGACGTACTTGATGCAAAGGTTTGACGCAGGCGCAGTCATCGATGGTTTCGAGCTGGTCGAAAAGCTCCCCTCCGGCGGCATGGCGGACGGCGTGCCCCGCCTTTTCCGCACCCTCGCCATAGGCGTTTGCAGGGCCGCGGCAGAGCCGGTCCGGCGACGGATCGGGATGGCCGACCACAATCAGGATGCGTCGCGACATGGTCTACTCCCAGGGAGCCTGGCATTGCAGCGTCAAGGCCGTTCGACCCTTGCCACTTGATAGGTGTGCATGGCGCCGTTGCGCTCGATCGACACATACTCACCGGTCACGAACCGTTCGTCGCCGAGATGGAAGCCGATCTCGTCGTCGCGATCGCCATCGGCATAGTCGAAATACCACTGTCCGCCGGGCTTGCGCCTCAGCCGGCCGATCAGATCCTGCTCGCCGGTGCGAAACCGACGAACACGGCAGGAGGCCCTGTGCGATTTCCACTCTTCCGCATCGATCTTTCCTTCGCCGGTCAATGGAGCCAGCACGTCATAGCCTTCTTCACGGTCGCCTTCCGGGTGGCCCTTTTCACGCGCGAGTAGCAGCCGGACATTGCGGAATTTCGGGGTGAGGTCCTTCAAACTGGTCATGGCGAACTCCCTTTACGGAAGTTTCATAGAGCGGTGGCGGGACCTGGCCCTTGATCCGCATCAAAGAAGGCTCGAGAACAACACTTCTATCCAGGACCGAGCAACAGCAGGGCGCAGATACCCATGGTTGCGGCGATCAGGGTTGTGACGGCCAGTGGCAACCAGAACCGGACCGGGCCGGCAAATACTGCAAGCGACAGGCGACCGATGGCGTTTGCTGCCAGCGCCGCGAGCACGGCCTGGCCCACGGTCTCGACGGACACGGAATGCTTGACCAGGCGCAGCGCGCCAAGCACTGAGACATCGACATCGAATGCGCCGGCCAGCGCCGAACTCGCCAACAGACCGCGCCCACCGAATTGAGCGGCCAGCCCGGCACTTGCCGTCGCCACGATCGCAAAGAGCAAGGCGAAGAGCAGCAACGGACCCAGTTCGAATGGATTGCGCGCGATAGCGCTGCCTTCACCGTCCCCGCTGTCGCGAGTCATCAGCAACGCGCCGCAGACGGCGAAGGCGAGCGCCGCGGCAATCGCCGGAATGACGACCGATACGAGCACGCTTGGCTCGACGATCAGAACCACGGAGCAGACGCGGAGCACCGAAACCATTGCAGCCAGGGATGCCGCCCCGGCGAGCGGCAGCGGATTGCTTGCCGAGGTGGCATTGCGGGCAAGCGCCAAGGTCACCGCGGTGGAAGAGACAATCGCCCCGGCGAGCGAGCTGACCAGCAGACCACGCCTATTGCCCAGAAGGCGAACAGCCACATAGCCGGCGAACGATATGGAGGCCATCAGCACCGTCAGGAACCAGACTTCCCAAGGATTGAAACCGCCCCACGGGTCCATCGTCCGGTTTGGCAGCAGCGGCAAGATGATCGCGGTCATCACCGCAAGGATCAGCGCCGACCGGAGTTCGACCCAGGTCAGTCGCTTCAACAGACCGTGCAGGACCTCGCGGCTGGCCAGGATTGCCGCCAGTGCCGCCCCACCGGCGGCAGCAGCCCGATAATCGCCGGCGACGGAAAGCGCGCCAAGGGCAAAAACGCCCAGGCCCGCGATCACGCTGGTGACACTGAAATCCTCGTCATGGGCAGCCTCGCGCGCCTTGTACCAAGCGAAGATTGAGGCAAAGGCGATGAATCCGCCGACCAGCACGGATACCGCGCCGAGTGCATTGGCGAGTGCGGCGAGCACGCCGCCGAGCAGGCCAGATATACCGAATGTCCGGATGCCGGCCGTCCGGCTGCGATCGGGAGCGTCCCGCTCCTGCCAGCCACGCTCCAAGCCGACGAGGAGACCTATTGCGAGGGCCAGTCCGAGCCGGGCGATGAGCGGATCCATTGGCGCGGCGACTTCAGGCGCCGACCGTCGGCAGGCGGTCGCGAACCCACCTGACGATCTGGCCTGCCGTCATTGCACCTGATGTGCGCGCGATTTCGCGCCCGCCGTGAAAAAGGACCATGGTCGGGATGCTGCGAATGCCGAGCCTGGCCGCAACAGCCTGCTCATTGTCGGAATTGAGTTTGATCAGGCGGACATGCGGCTCCAGTTCATTTGCTGCCGCTTCGTAAGCCGGCGCCATCATCTTGCAGGGGCCGCACCACGGTGCCCAGATGTCGACGACAACGGGAAGGCTGCTGCGCGCAATCTGATTATCGAAGATCGCGGCATCGACATCTTCGGGATGCCCGGAAAACAGCCGGTTCCCGCACTTTCCGCATTTCGCCTCCATGGCATTGCGGACCGGCGGCAAGCGGTTGACTCCACCGCATTTGCTGCAAACCACTAGATTCTGCTGTGCCATGGTCATTTACCGATTTTGCTCTCGACCACTATGCGCGCCGCAGATGGCCATCGCCAAGGGTGCGCAACGCGTTCAGGATGACCGCCACGTCAATCCCTTCCTGAAGCAGCGCTCCGGCAACCGGGGTGATCTGCCCCATGGCCGCCGCGATCATTGCCAACCCCGACAGGGCCAGCCCGGCGATGATGCTTTGCAAGGCGATCGATCGCGTTCGCCGTGCAATCCGAACTGCATCGGCGACGGGCTCCAGCCTGTCGGTCAGCACGATAACATCAGCTGCCTCGGAGGAGGCGGTCGCACCGCGTGCGCCCATGGCGATACCGACGGTTGCGGCCGCCAGGGCAGGGGCATCGTTGATGCCGTCGCCGATCATCATCGTCGGCGCCGAGGCTTTCTCGGCTTCGACTTTCGCGACTTTTTCAGCAGGGGTCGCATCGGCGACAATGGCGTCGAGGTCGAGCCTGGCGGCGATGCGCTTGGCTGCTACGCCGTCGTCGCCCGTGAGCATGATCATGCGCGCAATGCCGGCGGAGCGCAGCTTGCCGAGTGCATCATGCGCATCAACACGCAGGGCGTCCCCGAACGTGAAAACACCGGCAAGGCGTCCGCCGAGCGCTACAAAGACCCTGAGCACCGGCTCATCCCGGTATTTTTCCTCGCCGCTTTTCGCCCAGCCGGGCAGCGGCTTGTCGGCGAGAACGAATGCCCGCGATCCCGCCGTGACCGCCATGTTGTCGACCTGGCCCTTCAGGCCCGAACCGCGATGCTCATGAACATCCCGCGGATGCGAAAGCATCAGCTGTCTGCCGCGCGCCGCCCGGATGATCGAGTCGGCGAGCACGTGGTGCGAGGCTTGTTCCAAAGACGCGAGTAGCAGCAGCAGATTGTCGGAGTAGCGACCGGTCGCCACTTCGATTCCGATGAGTTCGGCGCCGCCGATGGTCAAGGTCCCCGTCTTGTCGAAGATCGCGGTTCGGACTTGCGCAAGCGCCTCCAGAGCCGCGCTGCCTTTCATCAGGATGCCGGCGCGCGCGGCGCGGGACACGCCGCCGATAAAGGCAACCGGTGCCGCAAGGATGAGCGGGCAAGGTGTCGCAACGACCAGCACGGCCAGCGCCCGGATTGGATCGCCGGAAATGTACCAGGCGGCACCTGAGACCAGCAACGTGGCTGGCAGCAGGAACAGCGCAAAGCGGTCGGCCATGCGGATGAACGGGGATTTCGCCGTCTGCGCTGCAGCAACCATGCGCACGATCGCGGCATAGGTGCTCTGCTCTGCCAACGCAGATGCCTGCATGCTGAAGGTCTCGCCCGCATTGATGGTGCCGCTGCGCAGCAGATCGCCCGCAGTCCGCCGTTCCGGCAGCGGTTCTCCGCTCACCGCGGACTCGTCGAGAGAGGCCGAAGCATCAAGCAGGATGCCATCGACGGGAAGCAGTTCGCCGGCCCGGACAAGAAGCTCGTCGCCGACGGCAACGTCTTCGACGGAGATGGTCTCGGTCCCCAGCTTTGACGTTCGATGGGCGACACGCGGTGACCGGCCGGTCAATGCCTTGAGGTTCCGTTCCGCACGGCCCCGGGCGAAATCCTCAAGCACCGTGCCGCCGGCATACATGATCGCCACCACCACGGCCGCCAGGGCCTGTCCTAGCAGGAGCGCGGCGGACATCGACACCAAGGCAATCGCATCGACGCCGAAGCGGCCGATCCAGAAATCACGCAGAATGGAAACTGCGAGAGCCGCCACGACGGGCAAGGTCGCCACCGTCCAGATTGTGTCGGCTTCAAGGGGACCGAGCCCGGTTCGCCAGGCTCCTAAACCAACGGCGAGACCCAGAATGGCGATGACCAGCAATGCGCGTCGTAGAGCAGACTCGTTCATCCGATGTCCCTCAAGCTTGATGGCCCCCTTTGGCGCTAGAGTTCGCGGACCGTCTCCTCGAGCAGGCGCCGCACATCATTCGCGACCTGCGCAAGCTCGCGATTGCCGATAGCGCCCATTGAAGCGACCGGATCCACCGCTGCGACCTCCACCTTTCCCGGTCCGACCTCCGTGAAGATGACATTGCAGGGCAGCATGGTTCCGATCTTGTCTTCGGCCTGAAGCGCCCGCCATGCGAAATGCGGATTGCACGCGCCCAGGATCACATAGGGCCTGAATTCTGCGCCAAGCTTGGCCTTCATGGTCTGCTGGACATCGATCGAGGTCAGAACGCCAAACCCCTTGCTTGCGAGCTTGTCGGTCACGTGGTCGATTGCCGCTGTGAACGGCATGGCGACGATCTTGCTGAAATAGTAACTCATCCAACTCTCCAATCGTTGATCGCTACAGCTCGTCGCCACTTTGCGAGCGACCTCGCGCAACAGCTAATCGCGATAACCGGAGAACGCTTTGATCCAACGCAACGAACAGGCAAGATCGACTGGCGATGATCGCCATGAACAGGAGACACTAGGAGTGACGATCCGAAATCTCGACCATGCGTTCGCCCCGAAGTCGGTTGCCATCTTCGGTGCATCAAGGCGTGAAGGCTCGGTCGGCCGGGCCGTGTTCGACAACATCGTCAGCGGCGGCTTCGCGGGCGAGATCTGGCCGGTCAACCCGAAATATTCGCAGGTGGCTGGTAGACGCTGCTACGCGAAGGCGGCCGACCTGCCGGATGTTCCAGATCTTGGTGTCATCGTCACGCCGCCGGACACGGTTCCCGGCATCGTGCGCGAGCTCGGTGACAAGGGCACGCGGGCGGCTGTCGTGATCACCGCCGGGCTTACGCGCGAGAACGGCCTGCGTCAGGCCATGCTCGACGCCGCCAAGCCCAATCTTTTCCGCATCATCGGGCCGAACACGGTCGGTCTGATGATCCCACCTTTGGAAACTCAATGCCGGATTTGCGCATATGGCCGCCAAACCTGGCAATATAGCGCTGCTGTCGCAATCCGGCGCCATTGCCACGTCGCTGATCGACTGGGCGGCCGACAACAATGTCGGCTTCTCGCGGATCGTCTCTTTGGGTGACATGGCGGACGTCGACGTGGGAGATTGTCTCGACATGCTGGCCGGTGATGTGCACACGCGCGCCATCGTGATGTATCTCGAAACTATCCCCAATCCGCGCAAATTCATCTCGGCCGCCCGTGCGGCGGCGCGGGTCAAGCCGGTGATCGCAATTAAATCGGGCCGGCACGAGCAATCGGCCAAAGCGGCTGCAACCCACACCGGAGCGCTATCGGGGGCCGATCGTGTCGTCGATGCGGCATTGCTGCGGGCAGGCATCCTGCGCGTCAAAGGCCTGACCGAGCTGTTTGATGCCGCTGAAACGATCGCCCGCTTCACCCCGCTTAAACGGGCCCGTGTCGGCATCGTCACCAATGGCGGCGGGGCAGGGGTATTGGCCATCGATCAGCTCATCGACAGCAAAGGGAGCGCCTGTGTGAAAACATGGCTGGTGGCAAAGCCGGCCTCGTTGATGTCGAGCACGCCAGCCAGATTTGAAGAGCCGCTGCCATTGTGGACTGTCGGCGCGGCACGGTGGTAGCTGACGATCATGCGCGCAACCGCGGTCATCACCGCCGGCGTCAATTCTCCGGCGGTTGCCATACGATCGAGGAGCTTCGACTGGTCGAAGCGGACCATCTCGATTGCCGCATCGACCATTTGGCCGGTGCCATCGAAAGCCAGTTTGCCGTCTGCTTCGCACGTTATTCGACGCACGCCCAAATAGAGGCCGGGCGCAGTCTTCGAGTTGAGTTCCACCTCTTTTTCGCAAGCGGCAAGCCTGAGGGTCGGCGCCGAGAAATCGACATAGGGCAGCTTGACCGCCCGCTTCATCTTGTAGGCGCGTTCGCCAGTCAGAAAAATGCGCGAGATATGGGTTTCGATCGCCTCGACAGGTCCGGCCGCACCATATGAGGAAGGATCAAGCAGAAACGCGACGGCGGCTTGCTGGTCGTCAACGATCATTTCCGTCTCCTTCGTGTCTGCACCACGCAACATTCGCCCTTCGGGAGCTATTGCTGCAGCGTCTGGATATAACCGGTCAGCTCATGGATCCGTTCCTCGGTGACGATTTCTCCAGCGTTTGGGCCGTATTTTCTGACGTCATCGGGGAGGAACTGGCGGCCCCAGACCGGCATGTCGCGATCGCCATGCTCCGGCACCATGGTGCGGCCGTCGATCATGGCGAAAACGCGCCAGTAGGGGAACGCGCCGCCATTGTCTTTCGAAAGACGCGTGAGGTCAGCCGGCCGCTTCATCAATTCGTCGCCAAGCGGTCCATCGCCCTTGCCTTCGGGACCGTGGCAGACGGCGCAAGAGTTTATGTATTCCGTCTTGCCGTTGCCGAGTTCCTGGGCGGCAGCCGTATTGAAGGTCAAAACTGCCAAGGCCGCTGGGATCAGGAACTTCATCTGCGCTTTCCCGAATGATTGCGGGGACTCTACAGCCCTGCTTTGCCAGCGCGTTGATCCCGATCAAATGCCGGCCGCACGCAAGGTATTTGATTCAGCGCAATGAACGTACCAGCTGCCCTGGCTTACGCTTCAGCAACGATTGGACCTTCACTCGAAATGAGGAGTTGTTGCCGTGACTTTCAAGACACTGCTTACGGTTACCGGACCGAACCAGGGCGAGGGCGATCTGAAACTCGCCGCCGGCCTGTGCGAACAGGTCGGTGCCCATCTCTCCGTGCTCGTTCTCGAGCTGGCCATACCGCCCTCAGGCGGTGCGCATGTGGGCGTCGTTTCACCAGCCTGGTTCGAGGAGCGTCAGGTCGAGGTCGAGAGGCTCAAGAAGCGAATCTCGGCAGTCGGCGCGTTTCTTTCGCAGAGCTCGGTATCGGCTGATCTGAGCGACGACTACCCCGATACAGCCTGGGCGGACGAAGTCATCGGAAGGCGCGCGCGCTACGCCGATCTGACCATTCTTGGCCCGGATCTCCTCACAAGCCCGAGGCTGAGGGATAAAGTCATCCAGGGCGCGTTGTTCTCATCGGGAAAACCTATCCTGCTCGTTCCCGAGGGCGCGCAGCCAACGCTGAAGCCGAAACGCATCCTGGTTGCCTGGGACGCCCGCCTTGAGTCATCGCGCGCCGTTCGCGAGTCGCTCGACATGCTGAAAAGCGCCGAACAAGTTCACCTCGTTATGGTCGACCCGATCGAGGACGAGTTCCATCACGGTGCGGAACCCGGAGCGGATGCCGCGACCTATCTTGCCCGGCACGGCGTGAAGGTTACGGTCGAGCGTCTGCCGAGCGCAAACCATTCGGTCGCCGACGTGCTTCGCCAGCATGCGGGCGACGTTGCAGCTGAGCTGATGGTCATGGGCGCCTATGGTCATTCCCGGCTGCGCGAGCGGATTTTCGGTGGCGTCACCAAGTCAATGCTTGAGGGGCAATCGCTGCCTGTCTTGATGGCTCGATAGCAAACGACGGAAGGAAGAACGGGCCGGCGCGGGGTGCGCCGGCCCGTTCCGTCTCTTGCAACGATTCGTGGCGAACTACTCGCTCGCTTCTCGTCCGGACACCTGTTCAACGAGAATCCGGAAGAAAACGTGCGGTGCGCTGTCAGTTGCGGGAGGGACGAGCGGCTTGAGTGCGCCAGGCTCCCACCAGTCGGAATGCTTGCTCAACACCGACCAGGCATGATCCCGCTGAAGCTTGTGGCCGATGTGATCCGGCAGTTCTTCGTAGCGGCCGTCGGCAACGACGCTTCTCCATCCTCGCCCCTGGCCATGCTCATCCACCTGGACGGACACCAGCGGATTGGCCCGCATCCATTCGATCTTTTTGCCCGGCATGGAAAATGCGTAAAGATGAGCATCCGAATGCGCGTAGTAGAGGGGCACGACGTAGGGCTGCCCATCCTTTGCGCATGCCAGGCGGCCCACGCGATTGGCCGTCAGGATTTTCGTGCATTCCAAGGCAGAAAGAGCGCGGACCAGCATGACGTGATCTCCTATTTCTCTCGGTTATTCCGTGGCGTTGATTTCGTGGCGGTTTTTGAATCGGGGTCGGCTACGTGTTGTCCACTTCGGTGTTGCCCGGCCGTTTGCGACCGGCCAGCCTCGTCGATCGCCGCGACGACATCGCTGTCCGAGAGCTGCGGAAACCGCAGGTAGTGGTAGCTCAGCGCACGGAACTGTCCTGGCTGACTTAGGCAAACCACACGATCCGCTTGCCGGGCCAGTTCAGCGACCGTCTCTTGCGGTGAAACAGGAACAGCCACGATGATTTCTCTCGGTGACCGGCGCTTGAGGGCCCGGATCGCCATTTTCATGGTCGTACCGGTCGCGGCCCCGTCATCGACGATGATCACGGTCCTTCCCGCGATCGAGATTGGTCTGTTCTCGCCTCGATAGGCAACGCGCTGACGTTCGAGTTCGGGACGCTCTTTGGCAATCAAGACACGTAATCCGTCTTCGTCGAGCGCATAGGTCTCGACAATCTCACGGTTCAACACGACCTCCCCGGGGTCGCCATCGACGATTGCGGCAACAGCCAGCTCGGGATTGCCCGGCGCGCCGACCTTGCGGACGATAAGCAAGTCAAGAGGAGCATTGAGAGCTCTGGCCACCTCCACCGCGACAGGCACGCCGCCACGCGGCAATGCCAGCACAACAGGCCGATGCAGATGAAGGTTGGTCAGCTCCAGGCCGAGCTTCACGCCAGCGTCTTTCCGGTCTCGGAACATGGGTCAATCCACCGGCCACAATTTTCTAAGCGACTTCTTCATCGAGTTTCTGACCTGCACGATCTCGCCATGCGAAATATGACGGTCGAGAAGCTTGAAAACCGCGTTGATCGCGACATCGAAATCGATTTCCTCATCGTAGCCGAAACTGTCTCTGACTATGAGAACAAAGTCGCGTTTCGTGCGCTCATGCGCAGGCGCCGATGGATTCCAGCCTTCAAAGTAGATGCCGCGGACCAAAACAGGCAGTTGCGCCGAAAGATCGGCCATTTCCGCTTGCGACAGCCAATCCCGCACCGTGTGCAGAACGGATCTCAGGAGGCGGCACGCGCTCGGTTCGCTCCAGCAAAGATCCTTGGCAAGCTCGTTGACCCACTGCTGTGCCTGTTGGGCAGCGTGCGTGAAGTCAGCAAAGGACGTGTGAGAACTATGACCCATGGCGATGCTCCTCGAAGATTTGAGCTCCATTCTTAGGGCGTCGAAAAGCTTCGAGCCTTGAGCCGGATCAAATTGCTCATAGCCAAAGGGGATGAAGACCGTTTGAGCAGGCGGCGGCTTTAAGCCGCCGGACTTCTGCACCAGCAGGGGAATGATGCGGTCGCTCTTGGCGACCGAAGGCCGACCTGCCGAACCGTAGGGAATGCCCAGCGCATCCCATGTCTCGACCAGCGCGTCCTGCAGTCCCGCGATCAGCGCATCGGTGTGGAACGGCGTCGGGGTGATGCGCAGCCGCTCGGTGCCGCGCGGCACGGTCGGGTAGTTGATCGGCTGGATGTAGATGCCGTGCACGCCGAGCAGGCGGTCGCTGGCCATCTTGCAGGCCTCGGGATCGCCGACCAGCAGCGGCACGATGTGGGTCGGCGAGTCCATCACCGGCAGGCCGGCGGCCGACAGGATCTGCTTGGTTCGGCTCGCCTGCTGCTGCTGGGCGTCGCGCTCGGCCTGCGAGCGCTTGAGATGGCGGATCGACGTGGTGGCGGCGGCCGCGATGGCCGGCGGCAGCGCCGTGGTGAAGATGAAGCCCGGCGCATAGGAGCGCACCGCGTCGATGATGGCGCTGTTGCCGGCGATATAGCCACCCAGCGTGCCGAACGCCTTGGCCAGCGTGCCTTCGATGATGTCGATGCGGTCGGCCAGCCCCTCGCGCTCAGTGATGCCGCCGCCGCGCGGTCCGTACATGCCGACGGCATGGACCTCGTCGATATAGGTCATGGCGTTGTAGCGTTCGGCCAGTTCGACGATCTGCCTGATCGGCGCGATGTCGCCATCCATCGAATAGACGCTTTCGAAGACGATCAGTTTGGCGCGTTCGCGGCCCGCCGCCTGCAGCAGGCTTTCGAGATGCGCGACGTCATTATGGCGGAAGATCTTCTTTTCGGCGCCCGAGCGCCGCACGCCTTCGATCATCGAGGCATGGTTCAACTCGTCCGAAATGATCAGGCAGTTGGGCAAAAGCCGCGCAATGGTCGAGATCGAGGCCTCGTTGGAGACGAAGCCGGAGGTGAAGACCAGGGCTGCTTCCTTGTCGTGCAGGTCGGCCAGTTCGACTTCGAGTTCGACCAGCGGGTTCGAGGTGCCCGAAATGTTGCGGGTGCCGCCGGCGCCCGAACCCATCTTGCCAGCGGTATTCTGAAACGCGGCGATGACGTCGGGATGCTGGCCCATGCCGAGATAGTCGTTGGAGCACCAGACGGTGATTTCCTCGGCGCGGCCGTTGGAACGCCATATTGCGCGCGGAAACTTGCCGACAATCCGCTCGAGATCGGCGAAAACGCGGTAGCGCCGCTCGGCGTGGAGCTGGTCGATCGCTTCCTCGAAGAACCGCTGATAATTCATGTCCAATTTCCTTTGCCTGTTGAGCAATCGTAGGGGCCGCCGCACCGTCCCCGCTGACAGCGCGGCGGCCCCTTACCAAGTCTTGTCGCCTGCATGACATATCGCTCGGCACGCCCGCGTTTGCTCGCGGTTTCTTACGCCGCGCGTCATCAGCTACGCTCAACTTGGCAAGGGTTAACGTAACCGTTTGCGGGAAAAGCCGGCCTTGATTCATGTCAAGATCAGGGCCCCTGAGATGTCATTTTGCTCAGTTCGAGATGAACCGGTGCAATGATCCGTTGCGCAGGACAGAACGCGTTACGCCACCAAAGGTCATTTCCCGGACACGGCTGTGGCCATACCCTCCCAGAACAATCAGATCAGCCGCAATTTCCTGACCAATCCGGAGGAGCAGCTCCGCCGGCTCGGAGTGGCGCGCATCCAAAACTTCCGATCGCGCCTTTACGCCGTGTCGTGTCAGGAAGAACTCGACGTCCGCAACATTTTCCCGAGGTGCGGTATCCCCATTGTCCACGGTGGCGATCACAACATCTCTGGCGTTGATGAGGAGAGGCATGGCGTCGACGATGGCGCGTCGCGCTTCCCGCGTGTCGTTCCATGCTATCAGGATGCTTTCGGCCTTGATCGGGGCAAGAATTTCCGACGCCACAAGTATTGGGCGGCCGGCTGCAAGGATGAGACTTGCCGTGTCCAGGGTGCGGTGATGGTCAACCGCCAGATCGATCGCCAGCGAGCCGGTAACGATCAGGTCGGCGGCGCGTGCGTTGATCGCCAGCTGCCGGGTCGGATTTCCTATTTCGCCGCGCCACGAAGCGCGATTGCTGCCGTTGACGGTGCTTAGAAATTCCTCTCTCAAGCATCTGAGGCGACCTTCAATCTCCTCCACCTGAGACCAGATCGCCTTCGTTGCGGCCTGGTCATCGGTGCCAGTCGGCATGACAAAATGCGGCTCGGCTGCACAGAAGCCGATCAGATCGGCATCATGTCGTTGCGCAAGATCCCAAGCCATGGAGATGCGTGGCGCGGCGATTGTGTCCACGTCCAGTTGAACCATGATCGATTTGAAAGCCATCGCTGCAGCCCTTTTGCGTTAGAGCGAGCTACCACGCAGAGCGGGCAATGACCTTGATGCGTGTCAAACGCGGGAACGATATCGGTGGCGGCCGATAGCATCTGTTGATCAGGATCAACGACCTAGCGACGAACAGTGTTAGCGTCGTATGGCGAACCACTTTTGTTTGCCCCCTCACAATGGAGTATCGATCATGCAGACCCATCCCCCACCGTCGCAATTTGGCATGCAACTATTACCGATGGTTGAGAATGGCCAGAAGGTCGTCCTCGCTGCGGCGTCTCTTCAGGCGCATGCTTTCAAGGCAATGATGCGCTATCACATCGAAACGCTGGGGTTTTTGAGACATCGCTACGAGCAGGATGTAAAGCTGGCCGGTGACCTGATCGACGGCGCTGAGTTCAACGACGCCTTCGACATCTTCTCCACTTTCCTGCAGAATGCGACATTGGAATACACGACCGAAGCCGGCAAGGTCGCGGACCTGACCTCCAAGCTCGCGTCGGAAACGGCCAAGCGCGTGCGCAAGGAAGCCAAAACCGCACTCGAGGACGCAGCGGCGAAGTCAGTCGCGTAGATCGAAAGGCGGAGGCCTGCAGCCATGGGCAGCTATATGGGCAATGAGCGTCGCCGGCGGTGGTGTAGATGGGTTTGCGCACTTGCGGCGGTGCTGCTTGGATCCGTGCCTGCACAGGCCAACAGCCTGACGGAACGCGGCCAGGCATTGGTTGAGTTCAATTGCGCCCGCTGCCACGCTATTGGAAAAACCGATAAAAGCACCCATCCCGACGCGCCGGCATTTCGCACCTTGTCGAAGCTCTATCCGATCACGGATCTCGAGGAAGCCCTCGCCGAGGGCATTTCGACCGGCCATCCGGACATGCCCGAATGGGTTGCGAGCCCTGAGCAGATCGAGGAGATAATCGCTTACATCAGCAGCTTGCAGCAACCGTGATCGAGGTCACAGGCGCAGCGGCCGACCGAGCCTCACGGTTCGCTGCGCGATTGGAGTTCATCCAAGCCGCTCTGTAAGATGCAGTCGACTTCGCAGCCAATCGCGGCAGATCAGAGCAACTCCAGGCTGATCTAGGGCAACATCCGGTCAGCGGCACGGAAGAACGTCCGCGCGTGCGCCACAATCTGGGCCTGGGTAGGATGATCCGCTGGTTCAACGCCGACGATGCGATCCTTCAAGTGGGGATGGTGGTCGCGGATATGCTTGGCCAGTTCGTCCTTTGCCGATCCCGGCCCCATGATAAGCCATTCCTTCGCTGGCCGCAGGGCGTCGAGGACATCGTGATAGAAGGCCGCGTTTTCCGGTGCGCGCTTGCCGTCGACGGTGCCTGCCTTGTTATGGGTCTGATGATGCGCCAGCGTGGTGGCAAGCCTCACGCTTTCGGCTGCCTCACGGTTGAAGAAAAACACCTTCGCTTCGCGATGGTCGAGCCAGGCGACGGCATGTTGGGTCTGCATCTCTATACGTCCTTGAGTGATTGTTGATGAACGCAATTGTCGCGGTGTGCCGTCGACTGCCTCACGCGGATTGGAACTCCAGCGTTGCCAGGATCGAGCCGGGTTCGATAACGGCATTTGCTGTGGCGACAATCGTCGCGCGGCCACCTGCCGGCGCGACAATCTCGTGAAGCGCGTCTTCGACCCGAACTTCGGCTATTCGATCGCCGGCCTTGATTGTGTCGCCGCTGGCAATGAACCAACGCTCCAGGATGCCCTCGGGCAGCATGCTGGACGCCCATAGCGCTTCGTCGACCTTGATGTACTGCATGGCAATCTCCTTCCGCTTCGAATGATAAGCGCTTCGCCAAACTGGGCATTGATCACGATCAAACAGCAGAGGGGACGCAAGCATGCACACGGCGGCCGGCTGTCTTGCAACTCGCACAGTGGCCGGCCTGGCATGGCCGGTCGCCCAGCGGCGCGCGCTTAACGCCTACACAACCAAATGATTGGAACTCGTCCGTTTGGAACGGCCGAAACGCATACTTGCCCACAATCGCATCGCGCAATTTCAGAAATGATCCAGGTCAAAGCGCGCCGCGCTGTTTCCGTCAAAGCTAAGATAATGTGGAACTCTATCCTAAGCGCACCGTATGGTCGCGACCTCGAACTCGCCGTCGTCGACGAGGAGGGGACGCATGCGCTCGTATTTCCGTGCGAAAGGAGTCGAGAAGGCTGGAAGAACGCCACCACCGGCGCCCGTGTGGACATCCGGCCGACGCACTGGCGCGATTGGAAGCCGGAGCAGGCCCAGGCCAAAACTGGCAACTCTCTCGAAGGGTCTCCCTAGGGTCTGGATTCCACGATCAACGCCATGCGCACAAGATGTGACAGGCTGCCCGCGGCCATCTTGCTCATGACATTGGCGCGATGGATCTCGACCGTTCGCGGGCTGATTCCAAGGTCATAGGCGATCGTCTTGTTCGGCAGACCCGACACAAGCCCGTCAAGCACCTGCCGCTCGCGCTCCGACAAGGTTGCCAAACGCCCGCGGATATCCGCAGACTGCGGATGCGCTGCATTGGCCTGGTTGCGGTTGGCCAACGCGGAGTGGATGGCGCCAATCAGCATCTCGTCGTCGAATGGCTTTTCGATGAAATCGGAAGCGCCTTCCTTCATGGCCTGAACGGCGAGCGCCACATCGGCATGGCCCGTCATGACGATGACCGGAATTGTATGACCGCCCGCTCTGAGCTGGCGGAGGAACTCTATGCCATCTATGCCCGGCATGCGGACGTCGGTGACTATGCAGCCGTCGAGACTGCTCGTCGCCGTCAACAGAAAAGCTGTGGCCGATTCGTGCAGGCGTACAGCGAAGTCTGCTGTGGCCAGAAGAAAACCGAGCGACTTGCGAACGTCGACGTCGTCGTCAACCACGTGCACCAGATCACTGTCGGCCATTTGTGACCTCATCTTTCCCGACGATGCGCAAGGTGAACCGGAACGCGGTTCCACCGGCCGGCACCGCCTCGGCCCATATGTGACCGCCATGTGATTCAACAATGGTGCGGCAAATGGAAAGGCCGACACCCATGCCTTGCTTCTTGGTGGTCACAAATGGCTGGAAAAGTTGCGCCGAGACCTCCGGCGCGAGACCTGGGCCTGTATCGATCACGCTTACCTCGGCCATGCCATCGTCCCGGGCAACAGTGGTGACTTTTAGTTCACGGCGCGGCGTGTCCTGCATGGCTTCCACCGCGTTGCGAAGCAGATTGAGCAGAACCTGCTGAATCTGGATACGGTCGGTCAAGACCAGTTCGGCGGCAGGGTCAAGCTTGTAGCTGACGAGGACATTTATCTCCCTTGCACCAACCAAGGCGAGCGACGACGCTTCCTCGATCAGTGCCGGCAGTCGTTCGACCTGGCGCTCGCTTTCGCCTCTTGCAACGAAATCCCTCAGGTGACGGATGACGTCGCCTGCCCGCAAGGCCTGCTCAGCTGCCTTTTCCACGGCATCCCGAAGCATGGGCGCATTCTCGTCTCGACTCATCTCAAGCAGCCGACGACTGCCTTTGAGGTAGTTCGTGATGGCGGTGAGCGGCTGGTTGATCTCATGAGCAAGCGTCGAGGCCATCTCGCCGAGTGCGGTGAACCGCGCCATGTGCAGCAGCTCCTGCTGCTGCTCCTGGATTCTTGCTTCTGCCCGGTGGCGTTCAGTCAAGTCGCGGCAGAAGCCGGTAAAGAAACGTCCGGTCCCCGGATGCATCTCGCCAACGGAAAGCTCCATCGGGAAAGTCGTGCCATCCTTGCGTGCCCCGGTCACGGTGCGGCCGAGCCCGATGATCCGGCGCTCTCCCGTCGTGAGGTAGCGAAGCAGATAGGCGTCATGCTCGTCGCGGTAGGGCGAGGGCATCAGCATTTTCACGTTTTGACCGATGACTTCGCCTGACTGGTAGCCGAACAGCGTTTCGGCAGCGGTGCTGAAGGATTGAATCCCACCCTGTTCGTCGATGACGACCATCGCGTCCGGCACTGTTGCGAGGATCGACCGCAAATGGTCCTCACGCAGCCGAAGTGCTGCGTTTGCAAAGGAGAGTTCGCTGACATCAGTACCTTCAATGAAGATCGCCGTGATCCGGCCATCGTCAGCCTTGACTGGTTGATAGACAAAATCAAGGATGCGCTCTTCGACCGGGCCGTCGGCTATGTTGCGAAGGCCAACCTTCACCCCGTGGCCAATGTAGGGCTCGCCGGTCGTGTACACATGGTCCAGATGTTCGAAAAACTCATTCCCTTCGAGCTCGGGAAAGGCTTCCCGCACCGACTTTCCAATCACTTGCCTGTGGCCAGTCAATCGCTGGTAGGCGGCATTGGTCAGCTCGAAAATGTGATCTGGCTCGCGCAGCAGCGCTATAAAGCCTGGAGCCTGATCGAACATTTGAGACAACAGTGATTTCAGTGTCGTCCCGCCGGGTGATAAACTGAGCGCTTCGTCTTTGATCACCTGAAGTTCCTAGGTTCGAGACGGTGCTACCGGGGCTAACTATCACTTCTCGCCGAACACGCAAAACGGATCGAGCCGAGGTTTTCGAACGCAAATGCAGTTGTCGGGCCTTTGATGCGCATCAAGGCATTGGACGCTGTCGAATGCAATTCATCACGCATTCCATCGTTCAGCGAAAGGCGCCCGCAATGTCTTACAAGTCAATCATCGTCAACCTCGCAATCGATGCGCCTCCCGCACCTATTGTAAAGGTGGGGATCGAGCTCGCGGAACGGTTTGGCGCCCGTCTCATCGGTCTGGCGGCTGCAGATGTCCCGCCACTGGTCGCGACCGGCGACGGTATGGTCTACGAAGGCGAGATCATGCAGATCCAGCGCACGGAAATCGAAAAGCGGCTTGCCGAACTGCAAACCGAATTCGAGAGGCTGGTTCCTGCTTCGATCTTCAGCGAATGGGGGCAAGCCGTTTGCAGCCCGACCCGCTTCCTGAGCATTTCGGCTCGATCTTCCGATCTTATTGTCACCGGCAGCGAGAAAGGGGGAAATGTCTTCCGTGCAGTGGACGTCGGGAGCCTGGTACTTGGGATTGGCCGGCCAGTCCTGGTTGCCGCGAGCAATGTCGAGCATGTCATGGCAAAAACCGTTCTTGTTGCCTGGAAGGACACCAGGGAAGCGCGGCGCGCGATCGTAGATGCGTTGCCCCTTCTGGCCACGGCCAACGAAGTCGTCGTTGCCACAATGGATGCCGACCGCGACAAGAGCATCCGCGACAGCCTTGCCGATGTCGCGATTTTTCTCGAACATCACGGCATCATGGCAGGAACCGAAATGATCGCCGGCGACGCAGACGGCGACCGGTTGCTGACATTTGCGCGGTCGATCCATGCGGACCTGATCGTCTCGGGTGCCTATGGGCACAGCCGTCTGCGGGAATGGGCGTTCGGCGGGATAACCCGCTCGCTGATTGAGGAAAGCGGCATCAACCGCTTCATGTCGTATTGATCGTCGGTCGCATCGGGAATTTCAAATCCGACGCTTGCAGTTCCAGGCTGGAATGATCGCTCTTCGCGAGTCGACTGTTGATCGAGATCAACGCCACCAGCCGCCAACATGGCAATCATGGCCAGCAGGCAGGAGTGATCAACATGACCTTTCTCGATTACCTGATTTCAGTGGACGCCAGAACCGCTTTAATGGGTCGCATGATGCAGAAGCTCGGCGTCGATAGACAATTGAAAGTCGTAGCCGACCATGCCGCCGTCACCAGCCGGGCCGTGGACCGCTGCCGTTCCTGCGGGCATCAGGACGAATGCTCGGTCTGGCTCGATGAACACCAGCAAGCCGATAACCCGCCAGACTATTGCCGCAATGGCGACCTGATCGCTCGACTGCAGCATGCGGCCGGACAACAGTAGTCTTCCGAGTACTCAGCCTGGACGATATCGTGCTGTCCGTGTTTTGACGAGAGTCAACGCGAACCAAGTTTTGCAGTTGATAGGTTTACATTCCACGGGACCAGGGCAGTTTGGACAATCTATTTTTCCTAGAAGCTTTCCTGCTCTTTGTCGCACCAGGGCCAACCAACGCTCTTTTGATGGCGGGGTCGGTCAAGCGAGAGAATGCACTCAAGCTTTTGGCCGCTCAGGCATGCGGATATGGGATCGCATCCGCATGTTGGTTTTCGCTGCGTCCCTTTGTGTCACCCGATGCCATCCAAATCCTTAGGCTGGTTGCAGCCGGATGGCTCGTAGTTCTTGGCCTGCGTCTGACAGCGAGCGCCCGGATCAACGCTTCCAAAAGCGGCGACGCCATTTCTGTTGCGGCGACCAGTGCTCTCAATCCGAAGGCCTTTATTTATTGCTTGGCTATCGTGCCGATGAACACCGAGCCGCGCGCGCTGGGGGTCTTCTGGATTGCGCTCCTGGTGATGACAGCTGCCACAGGATCGTTGTGGCTTTTGCTGGGTCGGCGCTTTAGCGGAGGCAAAAGGATGGCAGAAAGGGTTGTGGGCACAGCGCTTATTGCATTCGCCCTGCTGCTCCTTGGACCATTGATACCTCTGGTCGCGATCTGAGCGCGGCGAGGCCTGGGGGAGAACGGGCAGCTCACCGTGGCAATGGTGCCTCGCTGTAGATCAGTGTCATGCGCGGCGACGAGTGCCTTAGCGCAGGCGAGGTGCTTTTGCGTTGCCACTGGCGACCCTAATTCGGGGGTGGTCGGCCAGCACTAAGAAACCAGGAGGACGGACACGGGATCCGCGCAGAAGAGACCATCCTCGACCGCTTTGACGCCGGCGACGTTTTCGGCCGCAACAATGACCGCCTGGCGCTCACGTTCGTCAAAGATGGCGCCGCGAAGTTTCGCCACGCCATTTTTCACCGTCACGTTGATCAAGTCCTTGCCTGCCCATTTCTTTGTTGCCAGCTCGGTCATGATGTTCTGACGAATCTGTTCGTCATCGATGGCTGCAGGGACTGCATCAGGAAGCACGCTGAGCAATGTTCGCAGAAGGTCAGAGCGGGTGATGATGCCGACGACTTTGCCTGCGTCGACGACCGGAATGCGTTTGACATGGTGACGGGTCATGAGCTCGACGACCATGGCGAGCGATGCGGCAGGGGATGCCGTGATGACATCTTGCGACATCACCTCCTCGATTCGTCGCCCATTGGCGTGGACATATTCATCGGCGACCTTTCCGGGGCTGACGAGAAACTCCAGCCAGCGTGGGCGCTTGCGCTGAGTGCCCAACTCGCCGCGGCGCAGGAAATCACCCTCGCTGATAATGCCCACCAAGGCGCCGTCGCTGCGAATGACGGGAAGCCCGCTGATCTTGCTGGAGAGCATCAATCCGGCCGCTTCGGCGATCGACGCAGACGGATCTATCGCGACGACCGGCGCGGTCATTATGGCTTTGGCTTGCATGCCAACCTCCTCAGACACTTTATCCCTTTGCTTACCGAGGTCACGCGCGCCGTGTCTTGATCTGAATCATTTTCAGATTGCGAAAGCGCAACGAGAGCGGTCCGAACGCGATTTATGAAGAGGCGTCGCAAATCGCGGAGACTTCATCGTGAAGCAACCCAGTCCGATCGACCCCGACATGGTCGTTGACGAAATCATGAGGAAATGGCCGGCAACGGTGGCTGTGGTGCTGAGATACAAGATGCTGTGCGTCGGCTGCCCGATCGGCACATTCCATACAGTGGCTGAAGCGTGCCTTGAACACCACGTCGATGAAAGCCGTCTCATCGCCGACTTGGAAGCGACTGTCCGCAGCAGAGAATGAGATCAGCGCTTGTCCCGGTTCTCGGCCAGAACCACAAGGCGATGCGCATCCTTCACGGTGACCTTCTGGCGTCCGCTGACGATTATCCCATTGTCTTCCCACTTGCTGAGCAAGCGGCTGACGGTGTGCAGCGTCGTCCCCGTCATCTCGGCAATGTCCTGCCTGGAAATCGGGAAATCGATTTCGATGCCGCTGTCGGTCTTTCGGCCGGTCTGGTTTGCCAGTCGCAGCAGCGCATGCGCAACCCGCTGCTCCACCTGCTCGGTGGACATTTCCACAACCCGCGTCTGCGTCTCCTGCAGCCTGGTTCCAACCGTCCTGTATGTGGCCGCCCCAAACACGGGAAAGCGTCCCGCCAGGTCCGGCCACAGAGCATTTGGCCAGGCGAGCACCACGCAGTCCACCGCCGCAATTGCGCTGGCTGGGTAGGTCGTTCGGCCAAGTGCCGCGGCGACGCCAAAAATCTCGCCTTCGCTGATGTATCTGGCGATGACCTGTTGTCCGTCCGGTGTGGTGCGAACGACACGGATATGCCCGGCGATCAGCACGAAGAAGGAATGAGCCTCGGCTTCCTGCTCGAAGATCGCAGTCTCCTTGGCATAGCGAGACGACCGCGCATCCCGCAGGATCTCGCTCTGCTCGTCGGGCGTCAGACCCTGGAAGAGGAGGAGTCGCGAAATCAGCGATCGGTCCAGCGCAGCCAAGCGGATTCCTCACGGCCCTACGGCTCCGCATCAGTCGTGCGGAAGACCTTTCTTATCTTGAGTTTGCGCCAGCGCAAATTGTTCTCAGCCGCGTCAGGCTAGATGGCATGGAACGGCGCAATGCCGCGAAGACGAAACAAAGGACAAATTGATGAAACTCTCCATCCTCGCTGCCGCAATCTCCCTCCTCGCGCTCGCCGGCGGCGCAAGCGCCGAAGAGCATGTGGTGCAGATGCTCAACAAGGGCGAAAAAGGCGCCATGGTTTTCCAGCCCGCCTTCGTCAAGGCAGCACCCGGCGACACCGTCAAGTTCGTGCCGACCGACAAGAGCCATGACGCGGAGTCGATCAAGGGCATGCTTCCGGACGGCGCCGAAGCCTTCAAGGGAAAGCCCAACGAGGAGATCACCGTCACACTGACCCAGGAAGGTGTGTACGGCGTCAAATGCGCGCCTCACTACGGCATGGGCATGGTCGCCCTGATCGTTGTCGGAAAGCCGGTCAACCTCGACGCAGCCAAGACGGTCAAACATCCAGGCAAGGCAAAGACGGTGTTCGCCGACCTGTTCAGCCAGGTCCCGGCCAACTGACCGGCAATCGATACAGCCATGCCTGCCGCATGAAGGGCAGGCGAGGGCCGGACGGACCGAGGGCGGCGGTTCATCCGGCCCTGTTCATTTGGAGACGCAAATCATGGGAATTCCACGCCTGCGGGCCTACACCGGACCCGCATTTCTTTCCTACGGATTCAGGCCCTTCTTCTTGCTCGGGTCGTTGTATGCCGCGCTCTCCATTCTGCTTTGGCTGCCGATGTATCCGGCGAACTCGATGCTCACAGTGCGTTCGTTGCCGTCGACTGGCACATTCACGAGATGCTGTTCGGCTATCTGCCGGCGATCATTACCGGGTTCCTGCTGACCGCCATCCCGAACTGGACCGGCCGGCTGCCCGTGCAAGGCCTGCCGCTGCTGACGCTGGTGGTCCTGTGGCTTGCCGGCCGTGTCGCGGTCTTCTTCTCGGCGGATATCGGCTGGGAAGCGGCAGCCGTGATCGATGGCTCATTTCTGCTTGCGGTTGCTGCCGCGGCGACCCGCGAGATCGTCGCGGGACGCAACTGGCGCAATCTCAAGGTGCTGCTGCCGCTTGCCGTTCTGGCGTGTGCCAACGGCGCGTTCCATATAGAGGCGCACGGCCAAGGCATATCGGACATCAGCCGCAGGCTTGGTATGGCTGCGGCGATCGTGCTCATCTCGCTGATCGGTGGGCGCATCATTCCGAGCTTCACGCGCAACTGGCTCGTTCGCGAAAATCCTGGCAGGCTGCCTGCGCCGTTCGACCGTTTTGACATCGCGTCAATAGCCATCTCAGCCATCGCGCTGGGAGCATGGACGTTCGCTCCCGTCAACAGCTCCTCGGGAATGCTTATGGCCGTCGCCGCAATCTGCCAGGCGTGGCGTCTGTCGCGCTGGGCTGGCGAGCGCACACTGCGGGATCCGCTGGTGCTCATCCTCCATCTTGCATATGCCTTTGTGCCTCTCGGTCTTGCCTTCGTTTCGGCGTCGATCTTCTTTCCTGCCACGGTGCCGGCCGCTGCAGGGTTCCACGCACTCGGAACTGGTGCGGTCGGCGCCATGACGCTTGCTGTGATGACCCGCGCAACGCTCGGGCACACCGGGCGAGAGCTCAAGGCTGGAAGAGGCGCCTCGTTCATCTTCGCAGCCGTCCTGCTCGCGGGATCATTGAGAATCCTGGCCGCCTTCGTCCCCTCTGGGGCGATGATCGACATGGCGGGTGCTGCCTGGGCGGCGGCATTTAGCGGCTTCATCCTGGTCTACGGAACTGCATTGATGACGCCAAAGGAGCGGTGAGGCGGCCGGAGAGCAGGCGATCGTCAAAAACGCGAATGGAGCAGCCGCTTCTGATTTGTCAGGCAATGCCGAGGTAGCCCAGGATACGGTTCGCCCATCCCCGATGATCCCGGACCAGCCTGAATCCAAGATTGTCGGGAGGCGTGCCAACGGCACAGCCTCCGCTTTTCCCGTCACTGACGAAGTTCGACATATAGGCTCTGTGAAGCCCTTCAAGGACGTGGACGCCGCAATTGTCGACCGAACTTACCACACCGTTTCCATCCGCAGCCAATGTGGTGCGGATGTAGCAGGTCGAAGTCCACTCCCAGACGTTGCCGGAAAAGTCGGCGAGGCCCAGGGAATTGAAACCAAACGAGCCACGACCCTTGGGCAAAGGATCCGGTTTGCGATTGAGGTCCACCTCGGCCTTGTAACTGCTGAGCCAACGTCTGGCGGGGTTGTTGGCGTCGTTTTCGACACCCTCGAATTCGCCTGCGAACCGCTCCGCCGCGGCAAATGCCCATTCCTCGTCGGATGGCAGCCGCCAGTCGTCGCCGGTCGCCTTCGAATACCATTGCGCGTAGGCATTGGCATCGAGATAGCTCACTCCGGTCACGGGAGCATTGCTCGGGATCGCGCGCGTCTCCTGTGCCGGCTGACAGGCGCCAGCCGCTACACAATTCGCATAATCGGACACGCTGACCTGATAGGCCATGATTTCGATGGATTTGTTGAACTGTCGCCTGAGCCGGGGATTGGCTTGCGGGCGTCCATCGCTCAGGAACTCCCCCGGCAGGGGATAGGTGATCGAACCGGGGACCAAGGTGACCGTCATGGCGGCAGGGTGGGATTGCCGATGTCCGCTCCAGCCGATGGCGGCCAAGCCCATCGGAACCGTTGCGGCCGCCATGGCGACCAAGGCAACCTTGAGGATGAAAGGAGACATGGCTCTTGTCCATGCCCGGACAGCGACGCCGTCCGGGCAAATTGGAGTGCCGTCAGTTGGTGGCGATGGGTTTAGGCGCCTCGACCTGCGTCATCAGGTCGTCGTTCCACTCGCCCTCGACCATGAAGTGAGCGGTCGCTCCGAGTTCCACAGCCTCGATCAGATTATGATTGACGTAGGCGTAGACACCCGGCTGCAAGAACGTATAGAGCGCCGAGCCCGCCGAGCCGCCGCGGATGAACCAGGTTTCCAGGTCCTTGGCCGGCGGGTTGGCGAATTTGCCTTGTTCCCAGACATAATCGCCATGACCGCCGATCAGATGCGGCCGCGTATCGCGGTTGGCTTGTGAATGGACGATCAACACGGTCTCGCCGACCTTGGCTTTCATCGCGTTGTCGCCGGTCAGGGAACCGACCTTGCCGTTGAACACGACATGCGTCGGGATCAGTCCGCGCATGACCTTGACGATGTCGTCGTACCCGTCACCGGCCGATTCGTAGTTCTTGAAATTGCCCTTCTCGTCGCGCGGAACATAGAAGTCGTTCTCGCCGATGTAGAAGATCTTGTCGTACTTTACCGGTTCGCCCTTGTCGTTCCTGAGCCCATCGCGCGGCAAGACCATGATTGCGCCGCTCATGCCGGAGACGACATGCCAAGGGATCATCGCGCCACCGGGCGCGCAGTGATAGACAAACGTCCCCGAGCGGGTCGCCTTGAAGCGTAAGGTCACCTGTTCGCCGGGATTGATCAGCGTGAGCTCGCCGCCGCCCAGAGCGCCGGTCGCGGCGTGGAAGTCGATGTTGTGAGCGAGTGAGTTGGTGTCGGGATTGATGAGCGTCAGCTCGAGATAATCGTCCTGATGCACGACCATCAGCGGGCCGGGGATCGAACCATTGTAGGTCATAGCATTGAGCGTCGTGCCGTCGGAGTCGATGACGACAGGCTTCTCCTCGATCGTCATGGTGAACTCGACGATTTTCGGTCCGCCCTTCGCGACTTGATCGTGCGGATGCACGAAGGGCGGTGCCACGAGCTTGATCTTTTCCCGGGGGAGCGCGCTGATGTCTGCTTGAGGGGCCGTTGCGGAAAACGCCGGCATCGCCGCCACGGCGGCAGCGCCGATGGCTACTCCGAAGAGGGCTTCGCGTCGCGTGAACATGTCAGTCTCCTGTCTATCAACCGTTGCGGATGAATAGAATTTACCTGACCTGACGCGGCGTTTCTTTGCGCTGGCGCAAATTGAAAGAGTTAAACCCGGCAAGCTGCGACTTCGGACACGGCAATGTTGCGCTTTATTCCAGCTTTGGGTCTATTCTAGACAGGGACATGCGGCGGTGTAGTTTTCTGCCTCACCGCCATTATCGGGGCTACTTGGCTTTCGATCAGCAGTCCAGCTTGTCTTCCCGATCGATAAGGACCCGCTCGGCGGCGCCGTCAAGATCTTCGTACTGGCCACTCTTTAAAGCCCACAGGAAGCCCCCCAGTCCAAGCGCACCAAGGAAGAGGGCCACAGGTATGAGGTAGGCAAGGGTTGTCATGAGGACTGTGCCAATTTGGTGATGTCGGAACGCCTGTCGCGCCGAACATTCTTCGCCGGCGAACTTTGCCTGGAATTCTGCAGACGCAGCGCGTTTCCGATCACGAGGAGCGAGGAAGCAGACATGGCGATCGCTGCGATAAGAGGGGTGACGTGGCCCAGGATGGCGATCGGCACGGCGACGGCATTGTAGACGATCGCAATCGCAATGTTCTGGCGGATCAGGTGACCCGCCTTGCGCGAGACGTCCAGCGCGAGAGGCACAGCCAGCAGGCTTTCGCGCAGGAATACGAAGTCGGCCGCGTTGCGGCCAATGTCGGCTGCGGTGGCCGGTGCGATCGAGACATGCGCCGCGCTCAGTGCAGGCGTGTCGTTGAGGCCGTCGCCAACCATCAGAACCTTGTGACCGTCTCTCGCCAGGGTCTCGATGCGTTCGACCTTGCCGGACGGCAGCAGGCACGGAACGAAGTCGTCGACACCCAGCATTTTTGCAACTTCGCCGCAGGCGCCCGCAGTATCGCCCGACAGCATTTCCACCGACACCCCGGCATGGTTCAATTGCCCGATCGCCGCCCTGGCGTCGGCGCGCAGAGCGTCCTCAAAATCGAAGGTCGCGACAATGAACCCGTCTTTCGTCAAGACCGTTCCACCATAGCCATGTTTGCCTTCACCACCGGTCCGGGCCTTCCATCCAGCCCATCCGCGTCGACCTAGCCGCCAGGTGCTTCCGGCGTCGGTGGCTTCGATGCCAAACCCTGGATGCTCGGTGACGGCATTGAATCTGTGCTCCCCGCCAGGGGCGGCAAAACCGGCTATGGCCTTTGAAAACGGATGACGCGAATGCGCGGCCATGTCGGCCGCGATTGCCAGCATGCCCGGATCAATTGAGCCCGCATTGACCAGCCGGGGCTGGCCGAGCGTGAGCGTTCCGGTCTTGTCGAACACCGCTGCATCAATCGTCGACAGGCGCTCCATCGCCGAACCGTCCTTGACCATGATGCCGTTCTCGAACAGGCGCCGCGCGGCGACAACCTGAACGATCGGTACGGCGAGGCCGAGCGCGCACGGGCATGTGATGATCAGAACGGCAATGGCGATGGTTATCGCCCGGTGCCAATCGCCGGTCGCCGCCATCCAGCCAAGGAACGTCGCGAAGGCTGTGAGATGAACCACCGGGGCATAGAGCGCCGAAACGCGATCGGCGATCCGGCGATAGTGCGCGCGGCCGCCCTCCGCAGCTTCCATGAGCCGAACCATTTCCGCCAGAAACGAATCTTTCGCGGCGGCTGTCGCCTCAATCGTCAGCGAGCCGGTGAGGTTGAGGACACCGGCCTGCACGGCTTCGCCTGCTGCCACGTTTCGAGGCGTGCTCTCGCCGGAAACCAACGAGCAGTCCAGATCCGAGGCCCCTTGAATGATCTTGCCGTCGACGGGGATTCTTTCACCGGCCGCGATCAACAGCAGCATGCCGGGTTCGATCTCGCCAACCGGCAGATAGTCGCGTGCGCCGTCGCCGCGCAGCACCATGGCGCCACGTGCGGCCAACTGGGACAGGCCTTTCACGGCGGTCCGGGCACGTTCGCGCATCACGTGATCCAACGTGCGACCGATCAACAGGAAAAACAGCAGCGATACCGACGCGTCGAAATAGGCGTGATCGCCGTGGTTGATCGTCTCATAGAGGCTCATGGTATAGGCGAGGGACACCCCGACCGCGATCGGAACATCCATGTTCATGCGGCCGTGACGTAGCGCGTTCCAGGCCGAGCGGAAGAAGATGCCGCCGGCGAAGGCCAGTGCCGGGATCGCGATCAGCGCCGAGACCCAATGAAACAGGTCCCGCGTCGCGCCTTCGGCGCCGGACCAGACCGAGACTGAAAGCAGCATGATATTGCCCGCCGCAAAGCCGGCCACAGCAACGGCGCGGATCAACTCCGGAAGCGTCTTGTCCTTGTTGTCGACCTCGGGGTCGAACAAATGCGCCTCGTAGCCCAACCGTCCCAGCGCGGCGACAAATGGTGGCACTTGGTTCCCACGCCAGCGGACCGCGACCCGTTTCGTCGACAGGTTGACACGCGCGTCTTCGACATTCTCGAGCTTTCCCAGCGCTGTCTCAATCGCCTGGATGCAGGCCGCGCAATGAACTGTGGGGACCGAAAGGTCGGTCTGGCGGAGATCATCGCCAAGCGATCGGCTCGCCAGCCTGATCTCCCGGGTGGACGGCAGGACCGATCCGGTGTTGACCAGATCCAGCGCCATTTCGGCGCCCGGTGCACAACAACTCATTTCAGCGCTCCATGGGAAATCATGACCCTGCGGACGTCGCGGTAGGGCTCGGCCGAACCGGCGTCGGCGTCGACTTCGACGATCCAGACGCCGTCCTTCGGCACGTGCTGCGCAGCAAATTCCTGGCCCGAGGCGAGAGCAAGCGTGACGGCTTCGTCCTCCTTTTCGTAGGCGGGATGGCGAAACAGCACCCTGACGCCATGCAACGCAACTGGCTTGCCGGCGCCGTCTGCAAGGCTATAGCGGACCTCGCCCCATGCGATGGTCAGTTTCCCGGTCCAGCCGAGCGCTGCCTGCGCCCGCCCTTCCTCAGCCTTCTTGTTGAACTGCTGGCTCGCCACATAGGTGTTTTCGACAACAAGGCCGGTCCAGCTTGTGTTGGCGAGCGTCGCCATCGTCAGGTTGACCGCGATGACCACCCCGAAAAAGGCAAGGATGATGGCCAACATGTGCCTGCCGGTGAATTCCCGGGGCTTTTGAGCTTTGGCGGTCATCTGGCGATCTCCGGCGCGTTGAAAGTGGCGGTGTATTCGTCCGCCTCGAAGCTCGCTCTGTCCTCGACCCGGAACGTGAAGATCTGCGCGGTGCCCCGGATCTGCTCCGCCGGCTGGCGCACGAAGACCTTCAGCATCTTCAGGCGGTCGGGCTCGACTGGAATGGCGAAGGAGCGGCCTGCCGGGATGTCGTCGCCGACGACGCTCATGTCAGCCCCTTGCAGCCCCTGCATCGTGACGACGATCGTCCTTGGCTCGGGGATCATGTTGAGCAGCTTGACGGTGTAGCCATTGCGGATCGAACCGTCGGACAGCGTCACGAACTGCGGATTGCGGTCATGCAGCACGTTCACTTCGAGCCGGTCGCGGGTCAGCAACGAATAGAGCAGGCCGAGGCCAATCAGCGACCACATACCCATGTAAACGTAGGTGCGCGGCCGAAAGATCTTGCGGATATGGAAATGCGAAACCTTATCGGAGAACAGGCCATCAGCCGTCCTGACCAGCGACGGATTGACCGAATTGGCGCCGCCCGCGGTCGCCAGCATCATGTTGGCGTTGTAATCGGAGAGCGTTGCGTAGGAGATCAGCCCACGCTCCTTGCCGAGCTTGTCCATGACGCCGTCGCAGGCGTCGATGCAAAGCGCGCAGGTGATGCATTCGAGCTGCTGACCATCGCGGATGTCGATCCCCATCGGACAGACCGCGACGCAGGCATTGCAGTCGACGCAGTCGCCGACGGACTGTCCTGTGGCTTGCACCTTCTTCGCATGACGCGAACGCGGTTCGCCGCGCCAGTCGTTGTAGGTGACGGTGAGCGAACTTTCGTCCAGCATCGCTGCCTGGATGCGGGGCCATGGGCACATATAGGTGCAGACCTGCTCGCGCATCAGCCCGCCGAACGTGTAGGTGGTCGCCGTCAGGACGGCGACGGTGATGTAGGCGACGGGCGCCGCAGTGCCGGTGAAGAGCTCGCCGAGCAGTGTCGGTGCATCGGCAAAGTAGAAGATCCAGGCGCCGCCAGTCGCCGCGCCTATGACCAGCCAGATGGTGTGCTTGAACACGCGCAGCATGAGCTTGCGCGCGGTCCAGGGACCTGCATCGAGCTTCATGCGGGCGTTGCGGTCGCCCTCTATCGCACGCTCGACGACAAGGAACAGATCGACCCACACCGTCTGAGGGCATGCATAGCCGCACCAGGCACGGCCGACAGTCGAGGTGATCAGGAAAAGTCCAACGCCGGCCATGACCAGGAGACCAGCCACGTAAAAGAATTCCTGCGGCCATATCTCTATGAAGAAGAAGTAGAAGCGCCGATTGGCGACATCGAGCAGCACGGCCTGGTCGGGCGCAAACGGACCACGGTCCCATCGCAGCCATGGCGTCAGATAGTAGATGCCAAGCGTGATCGCCATCACCAGCCATTTGAAGCGTCGAAAATTGCCCGAGGCGCGTTTTGGAAAGATCTTCTTGCGCGGAGCATAAAGGGGCTGACGGATCCTGGCGGAATTGACCGCCTCGGCTTCCAGCCGTTCTACCTGCGTCTTGTCCAGCAACGACTTTTCTCCGCTCTACACGCAGACGGTGATTTGACTGCGTCAGGCAACAATGCCGCCGGATGGACCTGCCCGCGTTGATGCAGGTCAATCTGCGCGCTCCGGAAAAGAGTCGAGGCCCGGCCGGGCCGGGCCGCGTCGCCTGGAAGGTGAAGGGTTGAGAATAGGTCCCCGCTTCCTATTCTCCACCGCCAAGCGAATGGATGTAGACCGCCAGTTCCTTGACCTTGGTTTCGCCAAGACGCGCTCCCCAGGCTGGCATGACGCCCTGCTTGGGTGCTCGAACCTGGTCGGCGATCGCCGTCTCGCCTGAGCCGTAAAGCCAGATCGCGTCGGTCAGGTCGGGTCCGCCCAGCTCCTTGTTGCCTTTTGCGTTGTCGCCATGACAGGCAACGCAGTTGTCGGCGAAGACCTTGGCGCCCGGCTGGATCAGACTTGCATCGTGGACCTTGCCTGACAGGCTGGCGACGTAGGCGCTGACCTGCGCAATCTGGTCGGCGGTGATGATGTCGCCGAAAGCCGGCATTTCCGACAGCCGCGTTTCCGCATCAGTCGCAAAGCGGATGCCATGCGTGATCGTCTGCTGGATCTGCTCGGCCGTGCCGCCCCATAGCCAGTCGTCGTCGTTGAGGTTGGGAAAGCCGGCTGACCCCTGGGCGCCAGAGCCGTGGCACTGCGTGCAGTTGACCTTGAACGCGGCGCCGCCAGCGGCGACCGCGAATTCGCGCAAGGCATCGTCCGCGGCGATCTCCGAGACCGTCTTCGACTCTACGGCCGCGACATACTTGCCCTTCGACACTTCTGCCGCGGCCAACTCGTTCTTGACGTCCTTGCGGCTCGAATAGCCGAGCACACCGGTTGTCGCGGAGTGCAGCAGCGGCCATGCCGGATAGGCGATCATGTAGCCGATCGCCCAGACGATGGTGACGTAGAAGGTTATGACCCACCAGCGCGGAAGCGGATTGTTCAACTCCCGGATGCCGTCCCATTCGTGGCCCGTGGTTGATACGCCGGAGATTTCGTCGAGGTGCTCGTCGCTCATGATCACTCGTCCTCAAGGGGAATCCGGGCAGCTTCGTCGGCCAGCTTGCGGCTGCCAGGGCGCAGCGCGAAGGCAACCGCGCCGACAAAGAAGAGCGCCATGGCGACCAGACCCCAGCTGTCAGCAAACTCCCGCATCAAATTGTATTCCATGGATAAAGCTCCTCAGCGGTAACCGGCGGCCTCGTCGTAGTTCTTGAAATCCACCAAGGTCCCGAGCATCTGCAGATACGCAACGAGAGCATCCATTTCGGTCACCTGTTGCGGATTGCCGTCGAAGTCACCGACCTTGGCTTTGGGATAGCGTTTCTCAAGGCCGGAGGTGTCCGCATTCGGGTCGGCCTGCGCCTTCAAGTCGGCATTGGCATTGGCGATCATGTCATCCGAATAGGGAACACCGACGCGCGCGTTCGCAAGCAGATGCGTCGAGAAGTCCTTCACCTCGATGGGCGCATCGTTCAGGAAGGCATAGCTCGGCATGACCGATTCCGGCACTACCGAGCGGGGGTCGGCAAGGTGCCCGACGTGCCAGGCATTCGAATAGCGGTCACCGACGCGGGCGAGATCCGGCCCGGTGCGTTTGGATCCCCACTGGAAGGGGTGGTCGTACATCGACTCCGCAGCCAGGCTGTAGTGGCCGTAGCGCTCCACTTCGTCGCGAAACGGCCTGATCATCTGGCTGTGGCAGAGGTAGCAGCCTTCGCGCACATAGATGTTGCGCCCGACAAGTTCGAGCGGCGAGTAGGGGCGCATGCCTTCCACCTTCTCGATCGTGTTGTCGAGATAGAAGAGCGGTGCGATCTCGACGATGCCGCCGATTGTCACAACAAGAAGGGAGCCCACAAGAAGAAGCGTGGCGTTCTTCTCGATAATTGCATGTCTATCCATCAAGCCCATGTTCTGGCTCCTTATTCGGCAGGCTGAAGGGCGGGAACGGAGCCGGGCATTGGCTGCTCCTTGCGCTGGTATCCGAGGATGGTCATGGTGATGTTCCAGGCCATGATCAGGGCGCCCGAGAGGTACATGGCCCCGCCGATGGCACGCATGACATAGTAGGGGTGCATGGCGGCGACGGTTTCGGCGAAGGAGTAGACCAGGAAGCCCTGCTCGTCGTACTCGCGCCACATCAGGCCCTGCATGATGCCGGACACCCACATCACCGCGGCGTAGACGACGATCCCGAGCGTCGCCAGCCAGAAGTGCCAGGTGACGAGCCTCAGTGAGTAGAGCCGTTGCCGGTTCCAGAGCTTCGGCACCATGTAGTAGATCGCGCCGAACGAGATCATGCCGACCCAGCCGAGCGCACCGGAGTGCACGTGGCCAATGGTCCAGTCGGTATAGTGCGACAGCGAGTTGACCGCCTTGATTGACATCATCGGACCCTCGAAGGTCGACATGCCGTAGAAGGCGATGGCCATCACCATCATGCGGATGATCGGATCGGTGCGGAGCTTGTCCCAGGCGCCTGACAGCGTCATCAGGCCGTTGATCATGCCGCCCCATGACGGCATCCACAGCATGATGGAGAACACCATGCCGAGCGTCTGCGCCCAATCGGGCAGGGCGGTGTAGTGCAGGTGATGCGGCCCGGCCCAAATGTAGAGAAAGATGATCGCCCAGAAGTGGATGATCGACAGCCGGTAGGAATAGACCGGCCGGTTCGCCTGCTTGGGCACGAAGTAATACATCATGCCGAGGAAGCCGGCGGTGAGGAAGAAGCCGACGGCATTGTGGCCGTACCACCATTGCGTCAGGGCGTCCTGGACGCCGGAAAAAGCCGAGTAGCTCTTGGAGCCGAGGAACGAGGCCGGCATCGACAGGTTGTTGATCACGTGGAGCATCGCGATGGTCACGATGAAGGAGAGGTAGAACCAGTTGGCGACGTAGATATGCGGCTCCTTGCGCCTCAGGATCGTGCCGAGGAACAAGATGAGATAGGCGACCCAGACGATGGTCAGCCAGATGTCTACGTACCATTCGGGTTCCGCGTACTCGCGGCTCTCGGTGATGCCGAGCAGATAACCGGTCGCGGCCATGACGATGAAGAGCTGGTAGCCCCAGAACACGAACCAGGCCAGATCGCCGCCGAACAGCCGCGCGCGGCAGGTGCGCTGTACGACGTACATGGACGTGCAAAGCAAAGCATTGCCGCCAAAAGCAAAGACGACGCCGGATGTGTGCAGCGGCCTCAGTCGGCCGAAATTGAACCAGGGCTGGATGTTGAGGTCGGGGTAGGCGAGCTGCAGCGCAATGACGACGCCGACCAGCATGCCGACGACACCCCAGAACATGGTGGCGATGGCGCCATACCGGATTGGACCATCCATGTAAGCGGATGGGTCGATCGGAGCGGCCACTTCGAAACTCGTGTTGCGGAGGAGGATAGCGACAAAACCGAGCAGCACAAAAAACAGCACCCACATATGCTGCCGGAAAGGCTCATCCACCCCAAAGCCTGCGGCCACAAGAGCTGCAAATGTGAACAGGCTCAAAGCGAAGATTTGAGTGCCGAACTTCATGAGATGTCCCCGACCCGGATTGTTATGCGCGGACGCCAATCCGCATCGACACCAATTCCGCAGTCGCCGCGTCGCCGCCTTGATCCATGTCAAGGCTAGTTCTTTTTGAATTGGGCAGCTTCGATCGCGCAAACGATCAGGAGGCTGCCGTTGAACAGGGAGAAGGAGCTGGGATCGTCACTGAGCGAAACAAGCCGCGAAAATTCGATACTGGCAGCTCGATCTGGCCGAGAGGTGGTTCCGGCGGCGGTGATGAAGCGCGCGCATCTGGAAAAGCTGCTGCTCTGCGAGGCCCTCGAAAAAATCGCCGACACGCTGCCAAAGGTCGATCGTTTGAAATGCCTGAGCACGGCAAACGCGATCGTCCCGCTGTTGCGAAACATCCATCAATATGAAGAGACGGTCATCTTTCCGGCCTACGAGGCTGCGTTGAGCAGCAGCGATGCCAACCTTGCTTCAACCCGGCGACTGCGTGCCGAACATGTCGAGGACGAATGCTTTGCCGGCGAGGTGACTGAAATCCTGCTGGCGATCGGCCATGGCGAGACGGTCGAGAATGCCGAAGCTGTCGGCTTCATGCTGCGCGGCTTCTTCGAAAGCTTGCGCCGGCATATCGCCTTTGAACGCGAGCACGTCTTGCCAATGATCGGGGTCGTCGATTGATCCTAGACGCCAGAGCGTCGCTGCAGCCGGGTCAAATTGTCGACGGTGACTTCCCGGTTGTTCTCGATCCGGATCACCCCATCCGATCGCAGCCTGGTCAACTGGCGGCTCACCGTCTCGATCGTCAGACCCAGGAAATCGGCGATGTCGGCGCGGGTCAGCGGCAAATCGAAACGTGTCGATTTGGCGGTTGGGTCAAGCGTCGGCTCGATGTTGCTGGCGATCATCAGGAGAAAGCTCGCCACCTTCTCCGAAGCACTTTTGCGCCCCAGCGTCACCATCCAGTCGCGGGCTTCGTCGAGTTCGTTCAGTGTCTGCTTGAGAAGTCGATGCTCGAGTTCCGGTGATTCCTTCATCATCCGTTCGATAGCGGCCTTTGGAAACGAACACAGGGAAACGGCGGTTGCAGCTTCGGCGTTGATTGCGCTTTCCACCTTGAACGGCCGCCCCAGAAAATCGGGGGCGAATTGAAGGCCGACAATCTGCTGGCGTCCGTCCGACAGGCTCTTTGTGAGCTTCACCACGCCTGAAAGCACGTTCGAATAGCTGTCGACAGCCTCGGTGTCGCCTATCAGTTCTGCGCCCGGTTCAACGGTATGCTTCGATGAGGTCTTGGCCAGGCCCATCAGTTGATCGGGATCGAGCGCGCCGCAAACGCCATGATGGCGCGCTTCGCACGATTGGCAAAGCACGGGAATGCCGGAACTGTGAACGTCTTGGCGCACCGTCATCTTGATCGTCCAAAGGGTTCCATGTGCCCGCAACGTAACCATCTGCGGACAAAAAAACCTTGTGGCAGTTTGTCCGGGGGCGGCTTTGACCGAAATCAAGGCTGCCGGCGTCCAATTTGACCAATGTCGCGCCATGCAAAGTGGAGCGGATAGGGACATGCGGCCAGAATTAGTTGCCAGACTTGGCGAAAACGTGCCGCGCTATACGAGCTACCCGACAGCGCCGCATTTTAATGCAAGCGTTGACGCTGCCGTTTGTCGTGACTGGCTGCAGGCGCTCGACGAGGGCGACGAGATCTCGCTCTATCTGCACATCCCCTACTGCGACAAGCTTTGCTGGTTCTGTGCCTGCCATACCAAGCAGACACGCCATTACGAGCCGGTGACCACCTATCTTCGTTCCCTGCATGCCGAAATCGCCACCGTCGCCGGTCTTGTTGCAGGCAGGGGCCGCGTGCGTGCTGTCCATTTCGGCGGCGGTTCGCCGACCATGCTCAAACCCGAAGATTTGGTGACGCTGGGAGCTGTCTTGCGCAACAGCTTCGCCATTCTTCCCGACGCCAAGATCAGCGTCGAAATCGAACCCAATGATATGGACGGTGCCCGCCTCGACGCGCTTGCCGAAATCGGCATGACAAGGGCGAGCCTCGGCGTCCAGGATTTCGATCCGAAGGTGCAGAAGGCAATCAACCGCGAGCAGAGCTTCCTGCAAACCAAGACGGTCGTTGACGGCGTTCGTTCGCGCGGCGTCGAATCCGTTAATCTGGATCTGCTCTACGGCCTGCCGCACCAGACCAGGGAGAGCGTCGCGTCTACAGTCGCGCAGGCACTGACCCTGGAACCGGACCGGATCGCGCTTTTTGGCTACGCCCATGTTCCGTGGTTCAAGAAACATCAGACGATGATCGACGAGGCCTGGTTGCCCGGTCCGGCGGAACGGTTTGCCCAATCGCAACAGGCCGCGCAGGCGATCGTGGACCAGGGCTACGAAGCAATCGGGCTCGACCATTTCGCCAAGCCGGGCGATGCGCTGGCGCTTGCGGCCCGCGCCGGGACCTTGCACCGGAATTTTCAGGGCTACACCGAGGATCGTTGCGAAACCTTGATCGGCCTCGGCCCATCGTCCATCAGCCAGTTTCGGCAAGGCTATGCACAGAACATGCCTTCAACCGCCGAGTACGGGCGTATGGTCGCAGACGGCGGGTTGGCCGCTGTCCGGGGGATTGCGTTTTCCCAAGACGACCGCGTTCGCGGTTGGATCATCGAGCGCCTGATGTGCGATTTCGGCTTCTCCGCAATCGACCTGGTGGAGCGCTTTGGCGAGGCCGGCCAAAGACTTCTCGTCAAGGCGAGTTCCACAGCCCTCCACGATCCCGCGCGGTTGCTTGAGCTCGATGGTGACCGCTTCGTCGTGCCGGCGGAAAGCCGTCCCTTTGTCAGGGGCATCGCGGCAAAGTTCGACAAGTATTTTGAAATCGGCAAGGCTAGGCATTCGGTAGCGGTCTGAGCATCGGCTGCAGTCGGATGGGAGGCCTACATCCCGATCTGAACAGCGCAGATCGTCGACCGCGTCAGGAATCGCTTCTCCGCCCGTTGTCTAGTGAGAACATGCCGCCGCGGCCTGGCACCACGTCGATAATGAGATCGGTATGCTTCCAGGCCTCGAATTGCGAAGCTCCGATGTAGAACGGCGCGTTACCGATATGGCCGAGCAACACATCCTGATCGCCGACGATAAAGCCAGCACGCGGATAGCACATCGGCGAAGATCCGTCGCAGCAGCCGCCGGATTGATGGAACAGCACGGGTCCATGCTCGGCAACAATCTCGGCGATCAGTTCAAGGGCTTCCGGCGTCGCCGTGACTTTTGCATGCATAGTCTAATTCGGTTTCCAGTCATCATGGGCGCGGCCCCGTGGAGCCGCGCGCATGAGCGAAGTGATCAGAAGAAGCCGAGCTTCTTCGGGCTGTAGCTGACCAGCATGTTCTTGGTCTGCTGATAGTGGTCGAGCATCATCTTGTGGGTTTCACGGCCGATGCCGGACTGCTTGTAGCCGCCGAAGGCCGCATGCGCGGGATAGGCATGGTAGCAATTGGTCCAGACCCGCCCAGCCTGGATTGCCCGTCCGAAGCGGTAGGCGCGGTTGGCGTCGCGTGTCCAGACGCCGGCGCCGAGACCGTAGAGCGTATCGTTGGCAATGCTGAGTGCTTCGTCGTCGTCCTTGAAGGTCGTGACCGAAACCACCGGCCCAAAAATCTCCTCCTGGAAGATGCGCATCTTGTTGTGACCCTTGAACACCGTGGGCTGCACGTAGTAGCCGCCCGCCAGGTCACCGGGCAGGAGATTGCGCGCGCCCCCGGTCAGCAACTCGGCGCCTTCTTGGCGGCCGATGTCGATATAGGAAAGAATCTTCTCCATCTGCTCCGACGAGGCCTGAGCGCCGATCATCGTCGCCGGATCGAGTGGATCGCCCTGCGCGATCGCCTCGACGCGCTTGAGGGCGCGTTCCATGAATCTGTCGTAGATCGATTCATGGATGAGCGCGCGGCTCGGGCAGGTGCAGACCTCGCCCTGGTTCAGCGCGAACATGACAAAGCCTTCGATCGCCTTGTCGAAGAAATCGTCGTCTTCGGCGACGACATCCTTGAAGAAGATGTTGGGTGACTTGCCGCCGAGCTCGAGCGTCACGGGGATCAGGTTCTGGCTGGCATACTGCATGATCAGCCGGCCCGTCGTAGTCTCGCCCGTAAAGGCGATCTTGGCAATGCGCGGCGACGATGCGAGCGGCTTGCCGGCCTCGAGGCCGAAGCCGTTGACGATGTTGAGCACGCCCGGCGGCAGCAGATCGCCGATAAGATCGGCCCAGAGAAGGATGGCGGCCGGTGTCTGCTCGGCGGGCTTCAGCACCACGCAATTGCCGGCCGCAAGCGCGGGTGCAAGCTTCCAGCATGCCATCAGCAGAGGGAAGTTCCAAGGAATGATCTGGCCGACTACGCCGAGTGGCTCGTGGAAATGATAGGCAACGGTATCATCGTCGATCTGCGAAAGGCTGCCCTCCTGGCCGCGCACAGCACCGGCGAAATAGCGGAAATGGTCGATAGCCAGAGGCAGGTCGGCCGCTGTCGTTTCCCGGATCGGCTTGCCGTTGTCCCAGGTTTCGGCACGGGCGAGGAGATCGAGGTTCTCCTCCATGCGGTCGGCGATGCGGTTGAGGATAAGCGACCGCTCTGCCACGCTGGTGCGTCCCCAGGCATCCTTGGCGGCATGTGCTGCATCCAAGGCCGCCTCGATATCCTGAGCGTCCGAGCGTGCCACCTCGCACAGCAATTGACCGTTTACCGGCGAATAGTTCTCGAAGTAGCGGCCGGACCGCGGCTCGGCCCATTCGCCGCCGATGAAATTGCCATACCGCTTGTCGAAGGGCGCCTTGACCGAGCGTGAGAATTCAACCTTGTTCATTTGTCTTCCTCCCGAAGCTGACGTCGCGGGATGCGACGCTTCGGAAGAGACTTGCGATTTCCGCCGGTGGTTGTCACCGCGCCGGTCACGGTGGTCGGGTATGATGTGTCGCAGAATTGCGACAGTCATGAGAGCTTGGGCGTCAGTGTGACCGGTGGACATCCAGACGGTTGAGCTTGCGGTGAAGCGTCGCGCGGCTGATCCCAAGCGCTTGAGCTGCGGCTGAGACATTTCCGCCAGCCCGCGCGAGCGCACGCTGGAGGGCTCCTCGCTCGGCTTCAGCGAGAACTTTAGGGCCAATCTCGGCCCAGCCGAGTAGATCGGCGGCGGGCATCGGTTTGTCGAGACACTGCTGCGTAATTCCAAGCGCCAGGCGCGCTGAGCGGGTCGCGCCGACCACGAGATCGTCCGCATCAACGGCGATCAGCGCGCCGGAACCTTTGTCGGTCACCGGCGCGAGCAGAATGCGCGCCTTTGGAAATGCCATCTTGAAGTCCTCACCTTCGATCCGACGCACCGCGTCGACCACCGCCATCGAAATGAGATTGGCGAAGGCTTCGGTCAGATCAGCCCGGCAGGACGACACGTCAAGCGCGGCTAAAAGTTTCCCTTCATGGTCGTAGATCGGAGCGGTTGTGCAACTGAGCAGCGTGTTGCGCGTATGGAAATGCTGGTCACGGTGAATTGTCAGAGCGCGCCGCTCGACCAGACAGGTGCCGATCCCGTTGGTGCCCTGGCTTTCCTCGTTCCATACGGAGCCAGTCCACAAACCCCAGGAATGAAATGTCTCGTCATCGACAGGCGCACCACGCCGTTCGACCGGCACGCCGTCACCATCGGCAAGCAGGACACAGCATCCGACGCCGCATACCGCAAGATAGAGACGATCCAGACACGCTTGGGCAGCGTGGACGAGAGGTTCGATGCGTTGCCGGGCCTGCTCCAGTTCGGCCTCCGTCAGATAATGTGGAGGGCTGCGGTCAGCTGGATCGAGCCGATGCAAATTGGAAGAGCGACGCCAGGAGGCAACCAGTGCGGATTTCGCCGCAGCGTCCGACGCAATCGCCGCCTGGACGCGGGCAGCATGATGATCATATAGACCCTCGCGCATTACTTATCCTCCCCAACCTAAGGTCTTTCCTCCGTCATGGCCGACCGGTTTGCGGTCCGATCAGCCCGCAGTCAATTCGTCGAAAGAAGCAGATCGCTCCCTCTTTCCTCGGCCCCCATCGACAAAGCCTACCAACAGAATGCCACGCAATCATTGATCAGGAGCAAGTCTGAGCATCGTTTGGTCAGAAATGCTCGCCGGCCTTGAACGGGCCGATGCGGGTGCCTGCTGCGATCAGGTAGGCTGTCGACCAGCCAATGAGAAGGAACCCATTCACGCCCTCAAGAGCCGCCAGGACACGCCACGCATGGGCGGGCACGATGTCGCCGTAGCCAACCGTCGAGAAGGTAATGGTGGAAAAGTACAACGCGGTTTCGAAATCCCCGAAGATATCGAGCAACCGATATAACCCTGCCCAGAGCCAGACCTCGACAGTCATGACTGCAAATAGCCCCATCACCACGCTGATCATCGCGACGATGCGGCTGCGGCGCCCGTGCATGCGAAACCGGGCGACTAGGTGCCCCATCGCGTGTGTGACGACGATCAGACCAAATGTGTGGACGAGAACCGTCAGACTTATGACGACTGTGCCGATGAGCAGATTGAGGATCATGGGCGAAAGCTAGATGACGTACGGATCTGGGTCCTTGTGCGAAATCAAATCCTCTGCAGCATACTCCAAACCGCGACGGGGACTGCGTCGCACGAACGCATTGGTTGCGATTTCTGACGGCAACGTCACTCAGGCTTTGTGTGCACCACGTGTGCAGTGAGAGACGTATTTACCAAAAGCGGCTTTCAGCTGCGGCGGCAAAATCGTAACATCGGTTACGTTTTGATAGACATATGTCGCTAAATTTCCCAGTCTTTCCAACCGTATATTGGACGGACTGAGGCAGAAAAAAGATAATGAAATTAGTATGTTAAAACACAAAGTTGCCACTGCACCCATGATGGATGGGACAGATAAATAAATATAATCAGTTAGTTGCGAGATGTTATGTGCAAAAATCGCACACGAAAGTTCTTCTTTTCTTCTTTTTTCGTTCCCACGACTGAGCCGCCGACAGCTCTTTTCGGACGCTCTTTTGCCGACGATATTGACCACCCCGTTGCGGACGTTCGCTGCGATATCCGTGACCCGTATTGTCCGATACGGTTTCCAATTTGCCTCGGGGTGTTCTCGGAAGCTTTCGAATATTCTGTCTTGCTCCTCCAGCCGAATTGCGCGTGCTTTGGGACGTCCGGTCACAATGTGGGAGAAATGTGATCATCGGAAACGTTCGCTCACCATCTGTGTTCGAGACGGGAGAGCGCTACCGCCTTTCCCCCACTCGGAGAGCATGCGATATTATCTACAGTGTCGGGCGGTTGATGGGCCTGTCTCGGTGCCGCAAAGACCGGTAGGGGACGGGAGAGTCTGACCCGAAACTATCCACCATGCGAACGGCAGCTTCGCGCCCAAGTTGGCCGTTGAGGTCCGATGCGCCAATTCTCAAATCCGGACATTGTCAGCGGCGCGACAAGAGATGCTGCGCAAGGCACTACATGGCGGCTTCCTGTCCATCTCCTTCATGTCCTGAAAACGGTCCGCGATCCGCGGGTGGAGTCGTCCGCCGTCCGCCGCGCCAATGGCAACCACGATCTCGTCCGCGGCTGGGCACTACGACCGATCAGGGCACGCATTCGACCACCACGAGTGGAACGAACTCGAACTCCGCCAAGGACTGCGCTCCGGGTCAACAAACTGGCAGCGCCAAGCAGGCCGCGCCAGGTCAACAGGATACCGACGCTAACTCGGCTGCTCCTGGCCAGATGGAAAAGACCATGGAAGGCTGCTGACCTGCCTTGGACCTGTCCCAGGTTGATGCATTGCGGTCGATTCTTAGGTTGTCGCCGCATTCGACAGCCCGTCGTGCTAGGCCAGCGCGGCGGGTTTATAGCAGGACTATAGTCCTGCATTTCGCAGCGAAGGTCCAAGCTGTGCCACTTGGTTCTCTACTTGTCCGATGACGGTTCCCTTAGATTAGCTAGTCGACATATATATTATCGCCGCCCGCATGCTGTGCCATGTTGGTTCACCCTAGTGGCACCTGTTTTGCACTGCCTGCGACAGCAGGGGAAAACCAACACCCCAGCGAGTCCCGTTATCCCTGGGACGGCCCGCCGCTGCCGCGAATGGGGCGGCGGGCTTTTTTCTTATTCGGTGAAACGAACGGTCATGCCGTAAGTTGGCTTCCCAAAGGAGGAGCCCGATGAAAAAGGATGGCGATGGACCCGTGGACAAAGGCAAACAGCAACTGCTTGCCCGACGTTTGTCTGAAGAAGTCGGCATATCAGAACCTGAGGCGCGCACTCTGCTCAAGCTTATCGGCACGGTGGAATTCACCGCTTCGTGAAGCCCGATTTTTGAAGGAGCGTCGTTAGAAGTCCGCCGCCTATTGGGGCGCCGGCGGCGGACCTGTTAAGCGGCTACATCCTTGGGAATCGACCGCTCACAGGGTTAATGTGCCACATGGAGGCCAGTTCCATGTTATTACACAGCGGCAAGAGCATCCACTTCCGCTTTATCCGGCATAGGCCATCAGGCGTAATTGGTAGCAACGCCATTGTCTAGTATCATATGGGGCCTGGTCATTAGGCCCACCCTCGTGCCCAGCATGGTCGGCACGGTCACTCAACTCGATGCTTCGGCTGCTTAATCGTGCCGACTACTGCCCGACGTCTGCTGCTGCCGGTGGAAAGAGCCAGTTCCAAGGGCTGGTGCCCTGGCCGTTCGTGCCAAATGACCTGGCGTAGGTTGGTCGCCCCGTTGTCCGCATATGGGGCGGGTGTAGAAATTCTCCCGCTCGTCGGCTGGCTCGCCGCCGTGCTGCTTGCCGGGGGATGGGGGTCCAAGTTAATGAGCAGGGGTCGCTCAAGGTGTTGCTAATATACAGCACCCGACAGCATCTCTAACGCATCGCGCGCCGATTCGCTTCCATTGGCCACCCTGTTTCGTCAAAATCACAGCGAACAATGCGAGGCGGTGAGATGGACAAACGGCAAGATAACAAGACCATTGAGCTGTGCTGTCTGCTAGCCGTGCCGGTATCACTGCTCCTCACTGTGGTATTCGCTGGGATGGTCCTTGGCTGACTAACGCACTGTGGGCGTTACCAGCCGCACAACATCAAGCGCGACCGTCACCACCGGGCCACCCAGGCTGACGGTTACGGCGTCCTTCTCGACCCGTGTGACGCTGCCGATCAGTTCCATGGTCTGGCCTTTGACCACCTTCGTGGTGCTATCCCGAACGGAATGGGGAAATCCGTAGGTCGGTATTGACACGCTGATCCTGTCGTCAGTGACGCGTCGAATAATGGTGGCGTCGATCGCCACCTCATCGCCGATGTTGAGACCTCTAGCCATGCACTGGAGTCTGGTGCGGCCGTCTCACGGGTCAAGTAGCGGAACCGAATATGCGCTTTGAACTTATCGGCTGATGAGCACACGCGGGATCGCTTTCTCGATCGGTGGATGGCAGAGCACCTGCCCAACGCGATGACTGATGATCCAGTGGCGGTTAGCGACCTCGCTGACGAAATGATGAAATCTGCGGAGCGTGAGGGAATCGGTGCCGACGAGATCAACGAGAGGTCGACAGCGTCTTTGAGGTGATCTTCGAGGCGATGCACCACCGGGAAGGCAGCTTGGCCGAATAGCCCTTGCCGTCCAGGTCCGAGTGAGGAATCACCGCAGCCATCTTTCACGATAACGATGCAGCCCGCGAGCATCTTGAAGCAATCCGCTGGGCCGATGGCGTCTATTGCCCGCATTGCGGCAATACGGACGGCGAGACGATCCGCAAGCTGGCTGGCAAATCCACGCGTCCCGGCCTGTTCCAGTGCAACGCCTGCCGTGAGCATTTCACCGTGACAGTTGGCACCGTTATGGAGCGCTCGAAAATCCCGCTGTCCAAGTGGGTGCTCGGCTTCCATCTCTACGCTTCGTCCAAGAAGGGCATGAGCGCTCACCAGTTGCACCGTATGCTCGGCGTTACCTACAAGACCGCATGGTTCATGGCTCACCGCATCCGCGAAGCGATGAAGGAAGACGTGAAGTCATCCGGCCCGCTTGGTGGCGAAGGCAAGATCGTGGAAGCCGACGAAACCTATTTCGGGCCGAAGGACACGATCAAGAAGCGCACCATTCGCGGCAAGCCGTCCAACTCGTCCAAACGTTCTATCGTGGCGCTGGTCGAGCGCGGCGGCTCTGTCCGTTCCTTCCATGTCGAGCGTGCTACCAAGGCGTCTGTCCGCGACGTGCTGGTCCGCAATGCCGACCGCAAATCGACGCTCATGACCGACGAGTCCAACTTCTATCCGATCACCGGACGGGAGTTCGCGGACCACGCTACCGTCAAGCACACTGGTGGCGAATACGTTCGTTACGAAGCCGACCGCGTCGTCCACACCAACACGATTGAGAACGTGTTCTCAGTGTTCAAGCGCGGCATGGTTGGCGTCTATCAGCATTGCGGCGAAAGCCACTTGCATCGCTACTTGGCCGAGTTCGATTTCAGGTACAATCGCCGTGCGGCCCTTGGTGTAACCGACCGCGAACGGGCCGACGATTTAATCCGGGGCACGTCGGGCAAGCGGCTTACTTATCAACAAACTGACGAAACCGCTCACGCTTAAGCAGAAAGCGGCGGCATTCATGCGCTGGCGGAAACGTCAGCGCTTTCGATCCGAAGATTGACTCTTCTTGTCCTTTGGCTTCCCCTTCGTCTCGTGCTTGGACGGAGGGGTTTTCAGCGCGCGCCGCAATGCTGCATCGCGCCGCTTGGCGGCTTCTTGGTCTGAATAGGTCTCTTTTTCCATTCGGCTAGAATACCACGCTGAAAGCGGTTGGTCATGGCATTGTCAGAGGACGAACGTTCCCGCCTTTTGGTCAGCACCAGGGGCGCCGCCGGCGCCTTTGTTGAAGATATGGAATACCTGTGTGAAGCCGTTGAGCGAAAGGAGACATCGCGCGGCGAGATACGGCGCATAAGCGCTATTTTGCGCCGTCTGGTGGTGGACCGCGACCTCGGCATCGTCGCCGGTCCTAGGCTAGGTAAAATCACTATAACGGCTCCCGATAACCGCGCCTTTTACCGCGTCGCTGAAAAGCTGGAATATTTAATTTTCGTCAGCGGTGGGGCAAAAGTATTCGAGGCATGGATAGACCGCATAAATGTCCTCATAACCGACAGGCCGGCGAATGCGAGTGAGGCTGATGTTGCAAAGAAGTTGCTTGCCAAGCTCCCCACAGACGACAGAGCTACATGGAAGGTTCAATTGACCCTTGACCAGTTCGCACAGCAAAAGGTTCTTTTCTATCGCGGGTGCTGGGTGACACGTCAGCAGGTCATCAAATACATGGCCAACATATCCTCGGGTGTTCATTCCGGTGCGCCGACCGAAAAATTCGATCTGGCGCTTGCACAGCTTCGCCACTCAACCGGGGTAACGATTACCGGCCCTACCAGCGTTAATCTGGATGTTTTCAAGGGTGGGCTGCATTCGCAGGAAACTGCAGTAACGCACAGTCGCGATTCTGTGGATCTAGTGCTTGTGGAAACTCTTGCCGCCGCGACTTGGCTTACCGATTCACCAAGGGTTTTGCAGTTGGAAAATGCTGTTCGCGAGGAGCTAGGTTTGCCAGAAGCCGCTCCTCGGTCGCCAAAAGAATAGCCGCGACCAGCATTTCCGGTTCTTCCGTTTCCGGGTCCCAATTACGCCATGCTTCGACACCAGCCCGCATCACATCGGGGCTGATTTCAAACTGTCTTTTTCTGGTCATCATAGGAACTTTCCTAAGTTCCGTGACGTGCCGGCCTGTCGCTCAAATCGATAGCAGCAAGAGTCGGCTATGTCACGTATATAATTAGGAATATAATCCTGCCGTTGCGGCGATCCCCCTCAAACGGAGTTCGCACAAATGCCAAGATCGAAACCTTCCAAGCAGTTATCACAGGCTGAAATCGAACGCTTTCTGGTGGCAGCGGAAGCGCTGCACCTGAGCATCGTCAAGCCGTTCATATCGCCGCACTGCGACCACTACAGACAGACACGCGTCTTACATGAGGTGCTTTTGAAAGCCGTGCGGGAAGTGACCGGCAAGGAAGTCGAGTTCATCCGCTGGAACACTACTGGGCCGGTGCTGCCTCCTTCGGCTGGTGACGCGGAACATTAGCTATCTCTGAAAGTTGTTGCATGCGGCACGCGATGCTCACCCCGTGACTGCCGAAGATCGGGATCTTCACCGGCTCCCGATCGGCCCGCGCCTCCCGCAAGTGGCGCGGGCTTTCCCTCTTTGAAGAAGTACCTCATGTCCCAATCGGTTGAACCGCCCATATTGCCAGAGGATAGCCCAGATCGTGAGGTCAACTGCGAAGTCGCCTTGGAAGCCGCATTCGCGGCTCTCGTGACTGCCTCAGAAGCGCAAGGGTGGACGCCACAGGAAACGGCTGCAACTCTGCTTAAAATCGCCACGGAACATGCCGACCGGCTTATGCACGGGCGCCTACCACAAAGGGCGAGGACATCACGCCGAAGCTGAAACCGAAGCGATAAAATGGCCGACGCCAGGGTGGGAGCTTTTGGGCTGTGCGGCGCCGGCCAAGCGGACAATCAGGTCCGCCGCATTCGAAGATATGGGCCGGTTCGGCCTTTGTGCGTTATAGCGTGATCGCGGAAGCGCCGGCTCTATGCGCTCCCGTCCGTCTCGCTCTCCTCGTCAATCATCCGGACTGGCAGATAGGCATTCGTTTCCAGCCACTCACGCAATCGTCAGCCCTCCTCTCGGCAACGAGGCTCGTTGGGGTCCTTGTCGTCTTTGCGACCGTCATTGAAATGTTCCAACAGCATCGGGAACGGGGCGACTCACCACTCTCCTTTCCTCGTTGGGTGCTCGGTCGGCCGGATCTGCTCCTCGCTATCTTGATCTCGCCTGCCGGCTTGTTCGCTTACATCCTGTTTTTGTATGTCACTGTCGGCGACGGCTTTGCGTTCCTACACGTCCAACGCGCCTTTGGACGAGTGGCTGGGAACCCGATCCTGTTTCTGTGGGACGGACTCTCAGTGTTTCCCAAGACTGGATGGCTGCCAACGGCGCCCCAATGGAGTGCGCTCGCGGCAATCGCCGGGCTGGCGCTATCAATCGTGCTGATGGCTCGCAAACAATATGGCGCTGGTATCTTCTGCGCGATCAGCATTGTCGTGCCATTGATCACGAATCTGGCCTCCATGGTCAGATACGTCATTGGGCTTGCGCCTCTGATACTGTTGATGGCGGTCTTGCTGTCGGCGTCGAAACTGACCTGGATAGCCGCTTTGTTTCTCTTCCTGGTCGCCTGCTATTTCATGACGGTGGCGTGGATTGGAGGCTACCTTGCTCTGGTCTGACGTCCGCAACCCCTACGGACGCGCGATCTCGCTTGGGGGTTACGCGCTCGCCGCGGCTTTGGCCGTGTCTGAAATCCTCATCCTTGCGCTGGCTCTCCATCCGAATGTCGACCCCGACTATCGTGCCTATTACATCGACCGCACGACAACCTGCCTCAACCGCGATACTGTTGGCAGCTACTCACTCGGTCAGACAGTGTCCTTCCGGTCCGACGGCGCCAAACAAGCTGCCAGCATGAAAGTTTGTGGCTGGTCGGGGCCAGCAGCCGACGGCACACATTCGCTGGGTGAAACCTCGCGGCTTCGCCTGCAGATACCGCCGCTTCGCGACGGCGTAAAGGCAACGCTACAAATGGCCGCTGTCATTCGTCCGCCACAGATGACGCAGAGGGTGATAATCTCAGTGCATGGCGCATTAGTGCATAAGGTCACGCTGTCGGGCAAGCAACCGACGACCGTCTCGTTCTTCATTCCGCGCGCAGCTTTTTCGAACGCTAGCACGTTCGAAATGACCTTTGACTATCTCGACGGGATCCTGCCCAGCAAGGCCGCCAGCAACATTTACGAACGCTCTATCAAATTGGTGTCGTTTCGACTGGACGCCGTTTAAGCATTATCGCCGCTGGCGGGAGCGGTTGCCGTGCCGACCCGACGGCGATCAGCAAAAACCCACCGGTCAAGGACGAAGAAATTGATGGCGGGGACAAGCAGGCACGTAATCAGGACGGGAATGACGAGCGGCAAGCCCAGCTTCACCGTCATAAATGCCGGCGCGCCATAGGCAATGGCAAAGCCTGTTGCCGCCAGCAGGAGAAAACGTGGAACTTCGGTTCGATGCGACCGGCCCGACACGAACGTCAGGTATTTGTGCGCGAGATACGAAAACAAGGTGGCTGCGGCATATGCCCCAAGCGAAGCCTGGATGGGCGTGAAACCGAGCCGTTCCGATTTGGAAAAAGCGGCAGCCAAAGCGGCATACAGAATTGTGGCGGCTATGCCGACCAAGCCGAAGCGTGCCAGCTTGAGCGTGTCGTCGCCGGCAGACCAGTGCTCAGGCACGCGCACTAGACACATGCTGTGCTCCCAGTGGCAGGCGAGCGAGCATACGCTCGACTTTTCGGGCAAACAGCCCGCCTGAGGGCAGCAGCAGGAAGTGCTCGGACCGAATGTCGGTGAAGCCTGTCATTTGCAAGAGTGACGCCGTTTTGGCTGCGCTGAGCAGCACGGCATCTCGGTCGAAGGGACACCGGAACACAGCCAGACGCGTCAGCGGGTTATAGGGATTGTGCTCGATGATGCAGGCGACACCGCCCGGGCGAACGACGCGCCGCATCTCGCGTACGAACTCAAGCCAGGAAGCTGGCGGTACATGATGGACGACGCAGCTGGCGAAGGCCAGATCGAAGACGCCGTTGTCGTATGGCAGGGTCAGGCTGGAGCAGGCCTTGTACACGACGCCCGGATTTTCCTCCCTGGCACGCAGGATCGAGTCCAGCGAGATGTCGCAGCCGTCCAGGGACGCGAAGGCGCCTTTGAGATGTGGATGGAGAACGCCTACGCCGCAGCCGACATCAAGCGCCCGCACACCCGAGCCATCAGGGCCAAGCCCTCGTTCAACCACAACGCGTCGGAGAAACTCGGCCTTGGCCTTAAGAAAGAAGTCGTGCTTAAGCCCTGAAAATCGGATCGATCCCTGGACAGTCTCGTCATAGCTGGATCTATAACTGTCGAAGAGTTCGGACATTGGCCGGCACTCCAATCCGGGATTTTCGAGGCGATCTTCGGTTCTTGACGCGAACGGAAGGCATCGCCCGGTCGAAGCCGGTGAGGCGATCGATCACGTAAAGCGGGCGCCGTTTCACTTCGGCGTGGATGCTTCCGACATACATCCCGACCACGCCGGTCATGAAAAGGTTGATGCCGCACAGGAGCGACACAATCATCACCGTCGAGGTCCAGCCGGCAACAATGCCGGCTTCAAAAGCCCAAGCATAAATTGCAAACGCACCAAAGGCGACGGCCAGCGCAGAAATGGCCAAGCCACCCCAGAGCGCCAGGCGCAGCGGCCGTTCCGAGAAGCTGACGATGGCGTGAGCAGCAAGATGCACCATCTTCCAGAATGGATATCATGGGCTCGTGCGGGACGTTCGAACGGCACCGCCGCCTGCTTGAATCCCATCCAGCCAAACATGCCCCTGACGAAGCGATCCTGTTCGGGCATCTGTCTGAAAGTTCTCAGCGCTTTGGGGCCGACCAACCTAAAATCTCCAACGTCGCGCGGAATGTCTACAGTCGTCATCTTTTCCAGCAAGCGATAAAAGAGACTTGCCGTGAAGCGCTTGAACCAGGATTCGCCTTCGCGTTTAACGCGCCGGGCATAAACAATCTCGAACCCTTCCTTCCACTTCGCCACCAGGTCGAGGACCACCTCGGGTGGGTCTTGGAGGTCGGCATCCATGACGATGACAGCATCCCCCTGGGCGGCGTCCATACCGGCTGTTATTGCTATCTGGTGCCCAAAATTGCGGGAAAGCTCGATCAGCCGAAAACGAGGCTCGGCGGCAACCACGCACCGAAGGTATCTGACACTGCCATCGCGGCTTCCATCATCGACGAAAATAGCCTCGGTCTCACCGTCCAGCTGGTCGATTAACAACCTGATGCGCTCGACCAGGCGAGGCAGAACTTGTTCTTCGTTGTATATCGGCAGAACCAGCGAGTAGCGCAGCGACACGTTCGCTCCGGTCCTGGTACCTTGGATTACAGTGGCCTCCATGCCGATGAAATGAAACGCCAGCCCCAAAGTTCCATAAGGCATTACTAATTTAAGTCACTGTGCCGTAGATGTGATCCAGCTTTGCCGGGGCAACGCCTGCGCCTAGGAGAACGATCCCGCGGTCGCAGATCCCGTTGGCATTATGCCGAGCTGTTGGGAGAGTGCTGAGTTGCTAAGCCCTAACCGCGGCGCCAGATCAGAGACGGATGTTTCTCCCTCAGCAAGAATCATTAGCGCGAGAAGGCGCTTTTCATTAGCCGGCCGCGAGCAGATCGGCGGACGGGACATAATGCTGGGCTTTTCAGATTCACGATGTTTCCCGCTGACCATCGCTCATGCGTCGAGCGGGGCCTTGCGCAGGCCGTCAAATGTAAAGACCCTCCGCCCCATACACGGCAGCGGCGGGCGTCCTAAGGAGGACGTGCCAGGATCGTCGGGGCCCTGGCGCGCCAAAACTATTGGTGGTTGTTCCATCAGAAAGGGCTTCGCTGTCTGACGGCCAGCGTCGGCGGCTAAGCGCCTTAGCTCCTGGATTGCCCCTTCTTCAAAGCTTGGGAACCCTTAGCTTCGGCAGCAAGGCGTTGTTCTCGAAGTCGCGCAGTTTTCAAATAACGCGCCTCTTCTCGGCCGCGTTAGCAATTTTTGCCTCACGGTCTGCGCGCTCCAATCGGTCTTTGTCGACGCTTCGCTGGGACACTTTGGCCTCCTGCCAGAAGACCGTTGAATTTGCTGTTCGCTAAATTGTTCCCGTCAATTCGGCGACTACCTTCCTGACGCTTGCGGGCACCAACAAAGCAAAAGCCCGACACCGGTATTGGCGGGCTCGTGGAGAGGCAAGCAATTTGGAGGAGAAGGGTACTGGTCAACTAGCTTGCCCCATAGCGCTTCCGGCATCAAAGGGCCGGACCGCAACGCCGCATGTCGGCCGTGGAGACGAGTTTCTTCTCGTGGTGAAGCAGGCGGCGACAGCATCGACGTCCGGACGTGAAGGCACGGGCGCGTTGTCGTCAGTGTAGAGAGCTGATCGATATCGTAACGATTCCGCAGTTCGGCAAGCACCTCGGACCGTAGAACCGCGTACAGCGAGCCTAGCAAGCACTTCGGATTAGTGTTCATGTCCAGGGGGCGATACGGTCATCAGCACTCGCAGCGACGTCGGGTGAAAGCTTGGCGGGTGCGTCGGATCTGGACAACCACGCCGGTGAAGTTTGCCACTCATTGCGGATGGCTCGGCTCTGAGGTAGTTTACACATTCGGATGAGGAAGGTGCCTGCTGCCGCGACGGTTTTTCACTGCTTTTTGGGTTGCTGTCTTGGCGGATTGTGAGTTCTTCAACAGACCTTGATGCCGCAATCTGGGGAACTTGCGGCCGTCAGGATGTGGCGGTTGAGGCGGTTTGCCATGCTCCGACTTTGCGGATTGATCGCGGTCTTCGTCATAGCGACCCTGACGAGCTTCGCTGCGTCGGCCGACCGAAGGATTGCCCTGGTGATCGGTAATTCCGAGTACCGCGAAATTCCCGCTCTCAAGAATCCTGACAAGGATGCCGAGGACGTATCCAAGACGTTTCGGTTGGCTGGTTTCGAAGTGTTCGTCGCCAAGGATCTCACAAAGCTGCAGTTCGAGGAACAGTTCCGCAACTACCTCGCGGCGGCGGATGGCGCCGATCTGTCCGTCGTCTACTATTCAGGTCACGGCTTTCAGATTGGTGGCGAGAATTTCCTGATCCCCGTCGACGCCTCGCTGAAGAATGCGGCCGATATAGAAGTCCAGGCGATCAAGCTGGACGATGTGCTGCAGCAATTGCGCGCGAAATCGAAGATCCAGGTGATCATCCTCGATGCATGTCGCAACAATCCGTTCCCGCGCAAGGATTATTGGCTGAGGGACCAGCTGATCACGGCGGGCAACACCGGCCTTGCACAAGTCAGAAGTTCCTTGAACACGCTGATTGCCTTTGCCACCGAGCCAGGGGCGGTCGCCTATGATGGAGCGGGAGACCTCAGCCCGTTTTCATCCGCATTCTCTCGTCGCGCGCTGGCGCCGAACCAGGAGATACGCACGGTCATGGCCGCGGTCCGCCGCGATGTGGTCAAGGCCACCGACGGCAAGCAGGTTCCGTGGGAAAACTCCTCGCTCATCGACGAGGTTGTCCTGATGCGCCGTACCAGCCGGCCCTCATTGCCGCCAGTTCTGGAGAAGGTCGTGCCGTCGGGTGTCGGGCCTGTTGCCCTGGACCTGCCGGAACCGGTCGACGTCGATGGCGGCTCGATCACCGTCAGCATCGAAAGGCCGCTTGCGCTCGGACGCCTGCTGCTGGACGGCAAGGCTGTCGCAGTGGGCGAACAGATCCAGGGCAAGGACCTGCCGCGCCTGAAGCTGGATGTTCCCAAGGGGGCCGGTGCGACGGAAGAGGTGGACATGCTGGCCTACGCCACGCATGACAACTGGGGTGGCGAAGCCCAGGGCATCATGGTGTTTCGTGTCAAAAGCGGCCAGGGCGCCGAGGGCGAACAGATTGTGGCCTCGCTCGAGACTGAGCAGAAACAGCAAGTGCTGGAGCGAGGCATCCACATCACCGGCGCCGCCGAGGCGATCGGAAATCGGCAGATCAGCGTCCCGGTCGGCGTCGGCCCGGTTCCGCTGAAGCTGGACTTCCCGACCAAGGATCCCGCTGTTAGCCTGAAACTCGCGTCCTATCCGGCAACCGGAACGCTGTCCCTGCCGGATCGTGCCCTGTCGCCGGAGTCGAGCCTGATGGCGGACGAGGTCGACCAGCTACGCTACGAACCCCAGATCGGTGCCGCCGAGCCGGTCGAGGTCGGCTTCGAAATCCGTGCGGACAGCAGTTCCTCCAAGCCCGCCACGATGAAGCTGTCACCAAGCGTCGATCCTTGCGACCAGGCTGCAGGCGAACCTCTCGATCTGCAAGGCGTTGTCCCCGGCCTGCTGCCGAATGAAATCGGCACCAGCGCTGTGGAGGCCTGCGAGGCTGCGGTGAAGGCTTATCCGGATGTGCCGCGATTCCGCTACGAACTCGGACGCGCGCTGCTGGCGGCCGGCAAGGTCAAGGAAGCGAAGACAGCCATCGAGGATGCCGCCAAAAACGGGCACGTGCGCGCCGTTTTCGAACTCGGCTACTTGTATGCGACCGGAACCGGCATGGCCATCGACCGCGCGCAGGCCAACGCGCTTTACGCGGCGGCGTCCGACAAGGGCGATCCCTACGGCATGACGTCGTGGGGCCGCGCCTTGTTCAATGGCTATGGCGTCAAGCCTGATACCGCCAAGGGCCTGGACCTCCTGCTCAAGGGGGCGGCGATGGGGCATACCTATGCCATGAACGACCTCGCCGCGATCTTCACGGAAGGCCGCAACGGCGTACCCGCCGATCCGGCCCGCGCCGTTGCCTTTTTGAAGGCAGGCGTCGAGCGGCAGGACATGTATTCGATGAACCTGCTCGGCCGTAATTACCTGGCCGGTGTGGGCATCGAGAAGGATCCCGGGCAGGCGCGAGGGCTATTCCAGAAGGCTATGGATCTAGGCCAGCCCTACGCTCCGGCCAGCCTTGCGCGCATGTACCGGGATGGCGTTGGTGTCGAGCAAAACCTCGACGAAGCGCAAAGACTGTTCGAGCTGGCCACGGCACGCGGCGATCAGTCCGGCGCATATGATCGCGCGGCACTCGAAATGCAGAAGGGCGCCAATGCCGACCAGGCGATAGCGGTGCGCTATCTGGCCTTCGGGGTCGCGCTTGATCTTCGCAAGGAAATGCCGGGCGCCCAGACGACGCTGACGAAATTCGCAGTGAAGACGAAAACGGCGACTCTCAAGCAATTGCGCGGCGAACTCAAGTCGAAGATCCCGGCGAAGGGCTCGCTTGACGAACAACTGGTCAGCGCGGCCAGAGCGGTCTGGGAGCAAGCCAATCCGCGTCGGGACTTGTTTTGATCAATGAGGAGGCAATCGTGGGCAGGGCAGTGAAGCAGGCATTGATCGCCACAGTTTTATCCATGGCTCTGGCGGCAGTGACGGGCTGCATGTCCGTTGCTCCAAAGGCCGAACCGACGGTGACGACGACAAAGCACAGGCCGAAGCTCATTCGCACGACGACCACGCCAAAGATCACCAAACAGAAGAAGGTTGTCGCCAAGAAACTCGTCGAACCGACTGAGGAAGCCACCGTCCCCCGGCCGGTCGTTCCCGCCATGGGTGCAGGCGGGAGCAGCGGCAGCGGCGGCGGCAGCGGCGGCGGTGGCGGTTGGGGAGGTTGACCAAGCATTGAGGGCTAGCGGTAGCTATGACCATGTTCTGATCATAGCAGCACTGACTTCCTCATTGTTTTCCCCAAAGCGCAGTCCTCGGTCTTGAGAGCAGTATGCCAACAATGGGGCAGACACCAGTTCTTCGCCGGTTCTCCAGCATTCCCAGGATTTTCGGGAGTTGCTCGCCAACCAGTCGCAAGTGCTCTATGCTCCCGCCAGGTGTCGTGTCGATAAGGTGGTCCTGGGGCAGGGGCGTTCCATGTTCGAAGTCGTCGCATTCTGGTGGAAAACGAGGCTGAAAGGTCCCGTCACACGAGGTCTTGGCCTTGTCGTTGCGCTTTCCGGCTTGCTGCTGCTCGGATCGCAAGCCGCCAACGCCGCGCCGAACTGGACGCTTGATCCCACAGCTTCAGTCATCACCTACCAGTCGGTCAAGAAGAACACGATCGTCGAGACAAACAAGATCAGGAACATTACCGGCACGCTCAGCTCAGCGGGTGATGCCAAGGTCACCTTCGACCTCAATTCGGTCGATACCGGCGTCGACTTGCGCAATGTTCGCATGCGCTTCCTGTTTTTCGAGACCTTCAAGTACCCGACGGCCGAGCTGACGGCCAAAGTGGATCCCGCCGCATTCGCCGATCTCGCGACAAAGCGCAGGGTCAAGTCGACGCTGCCTTTCCGTCTCAATCTGCACGGCGTTGACAAGGACCTCGAGGCCAGCATCGTCGTGACCATGATCAGCGACACCATGGTGTCCGTCGCTTCGGAGGCTCCGGTCGCTGTCCATGTCGAGGATTTCGGCCTGCTGCCGAACGTCGACAAACTCCAGCAGGCGGCCAATGTGACCAACATCGTGCCCACCGCGTCGGTGTCGTTCGACTTCGTCTTCACCATCGACGGCAGCAAGCCGGCCGCCACCCAAACCGCCGCAGCGAGTCCGGCCGATGTCGGCCCGGTTGCCACCGACGCCGCAAAGGCGAACTTCAGCGATGAGGAATGCCTGAACAGGTTCGCGGTGCTCTCGCGCACCGGCGCCATCTACTTCCGGCCGGCCAGCGCGCGGCTCGATGCGAAGAGCCGGCCGTTGCTGACGGAGGTCGAAGGTGTCGTCGGCAAATGCCCAAGCCTAAAGGTCGAGGTTTCCGGCTATACCGATTCCGACGGCTCGCCGGAGGCGAACAAGCAATTGTCCGAACGGCGAGCCCAGGCGGTCGCCGATGCCATTGTTGCCGCGGGGATTCCGCGCACGCAGATTACGGCCACCGGGTACGGCGAGGAGCGGCCGGTTGCCGCCAACGATACGCCCAAGAACAAGGCGCTCAATCGGCGGATCGAGTTTTCCGCTACCAAGCTCTGAGGTTGCGGTGAGGTCCGATTTGAACGCCCGTTGCGTTGGCCTCTTTCGCGCCGGCGGCCTCGCGGCGCTCGCCTTGCTTTTCACTTTGACGGCTGCCAGCGCCGAGCGCCGCGTCGCACTGGTCCTCGGCAACGCCCAGTACCAACACGCAGCACCGCTCGCCAATTCGGTACGCGATGCTGAGGCCATTGCCGAGCGCTTGAAGAAGCTCGACTTCGATGTGGTTTCAGGCTTCGATCTCACCAAGCCGCAGACGCAGGCGACGATCGCCCAGTTCGCAAAACGGGTGCGCCGCGCCGATATCGCGCTGTTCTTCTACGCCGGCCACGGCTTGCAGGTCTCGGGCAAGAACTACCTGCTTCCGGTCGACGCCGCGCTGGAGGACGAGACCTCCCTCGACTTCGAGGCTGTGTCGGTTGATTTCGTTCTGCGCCAGATGTCGCGCGAGACCAGCATCAGGCTGGTGTTTCTCGACGCTTGCCGCGACAATCCCCTCGCCGAGGTGCTGGCCAAGACCGCGGGCGTCCACGGCGTAAGCAGCGGCCTTGCCGAAATCCCGATAGAGAAAGGTGGTGCCGGCACGCTCGTCGCTTTCGCCGCCAGTCCCCATCAGCTCGCCGATGACAGGTCAGGCGGGCATTCGCCTTTCACTTCGGCGCTCCTCAAGCGTATCGGCGAATCCAATGTCCCCATCACCGAGGCCATGAACAGGGTCGCCAGCGACGTCCTCAAGGCAACCGCCGGCAAGCAGCGTCCCTGGATCAACGTTTCGCTGAAAACGGATGTCGTTCTGCACAAGGTCGATCTCAATGCGTCGTTGATCGTGGGCGAGGCGAGTGCACCTCAGGCCGAGGGCGGTTCCGGCGCGGGCAACACTGGCGCTGCAAGCGCATCGGGCCAAGGTGACGATCAGCTTGCACTCGAAGTGCTGCGTCAGAAGATCCCCAGGCTGGCCTCGGACGGCCCGATCTTTTTCGAGCATCCGATCGATTTCGGCGATCCGGCAATCGACGGCAAGAGCATCGCCCAGCTGATCAAGGGCAAGCCCCTGTTCAGCCCGGTGGAGGGATTGGACAAGTCGGTATGGGAGGACAAGCACTGCGACGGATGCCATGAATGGGACGAGGCGCGGCTGTGCGAGCAGGCGAAAAATTTCGCCGCCAACGATGCCTCCGTTTTGCGCCTGCAACATCCGCTTGGAACACGCTTCAAAGTGGCGCTTGCCAAATGGGCTCAAGGTGGCTGCAAGTAAGGCAGGACGATAATGGCATCCGCCTGGTTTCTGTCGGTAGGCTCTAACCCTTTGTTTTGACGCAATTCCGGACGGAAAACCGTCTCACACTTTTCCTGGAATTGCTCTAGTAGGCATCCCCGATTGGCGCGGCGCCTCGATCTCGGCAATCTGGATGCCCATTTCGACAAAGGCGGAAAGAACGGCAAAGCGGTCCGCCAGTGCGACACGTGCCAGTCCGGCCAGAACACCAGCATTGACTGCATGGGCGGCAGGAAACGGCTGCAAGGCCGATGGTGGTTCTGCGCCGGCAGCAGATTCGCCAGCAACAGGACCATTGTCACGCCATCCCGCCGCCAGGGCAATCCAGGCGCCCGGCGTTGTCGGCGGCGTTGCCTCTGCCTGGCTCACTGCGGCGCGGTGGCGGGGGCTGTCCGGTTCACTGACCCAGTCGCGAACATGGGCGAGCAATTCGTGATCCGTCACGTCGAGCAGCTCGCTCAGATGGCTCAGGCATTCATGCGCCCACCAGACCGCGGCCCGATCGGGGAGCAGGTAGGCACAGAACGTGATCGCCTCCTCGGGAACGCGGCCGACGAGCAGGCCGCGGCAAAACTCGATCGATGGCTGTTCGGTTGGAAGCGTTCTCATCTCCCGGGCAACACCGGGACAAGCCATGAAGAGATCCCGTGCCGTCTTGAATCGAAGCCCGTTGGCCATGACCGCCACGCTTTCATCGAGAAGCTCTAACCACTCAAGCCCCAGGCGCGGCGCGGGTCAAGTCTCTACCGGTAACGCTGCAAAAACTGCCGGCACCGCCGTATCCCCGGCGTTTATCGACAGACAATTGCCCCGGAGTTTGGTATGATCATGCCATCGAAATCGGATGCTCAACAGGAGTAACCGCTATGCAGTGGGGCAGTTCAGCCTTTGTGTTGGCGGTCGTGTTTTTCTCGACCCACGCTTTCGCCGACCCCGTTCAGAAATCAGAAGACATCGTGAAGTTTTTTGCCGGAGCCGCCGACCTCGGCAAATCACGAGGAATTTGTGTCGGCACCGAGGAGGAGTGCAAAAGCAAGAGCAAGGCGAAGGACGCGCCGGGAGAAAAATCCAGTCTCGATATGCTGATCAATTTCGGCTTGGATTCGGCCGAGCTCGACACCACCGCGCGCGCTGAACTCGGCGAGTTCGCCAAGGCGCTGAAGGACAGCCGGCTGAGCACGTTCAGCTTTGTCGTCGAGGGTTACACCGACGCCACCGGCACGGTGCACTACAACGAAGGCCTGTCGCAACGACGGGCAAGATCGGTGGCCGCCTTTCTAACGGCCAATGGTGTCGAGGCCGCCCGCATCAACCCGATCGGCATGGGCGAAAAGAATCCACGCAGCCCCGACCCGTACGATCCGGCTAACCGCCGCGTGGAAATGCGGATAAAGACGCAATAGCGACCGGATTGGGTCCAACAGGCTAGGAACGCCGGCGGTCAGTTCTTGAGCACGCCGCCCACCGCTACACCGGTGCCGAAGATCAGCGCCTTGGTGAGGAAGTCGTTGTTGTCGCGGGGTGGCGGAAGATCATCATCCTGCCGCACCACAGTCTCGCGGTTGCGCCGCTTCTGAACGACCTGCTTCTGTTTGCGGGGTTTCTGTGCCACCGGTCTCGGCGTGCGGACCTTCTGTACCACCTGCTTTTTCGGCTGCGTCGCACGGGCCTGATCGGCAGCATATCTGGCGCGCACGGTTTCCATCATCGGATCTGTCTGGATCACGAGGAATGCAAGTTGCTCGCGTGTCAGATAGGTGGTCTGCGGCAGGCCGTTCTCCGCTTGCCAGATGCCGATAGCCTGACGGGTCTGTGGGCCAATGTTTCCGTCGACGCGGCCAAGCTCGTTGCCCAACGCTTCGATGCGCAATTGCAGGTCGATGCGACCCTGGCGGTCAAGGCCAATAGCACTTTCCGTCAAGTCGGTGCCCGGTGTCTGCTTCACCTCGTCCGGGACGCCGACCGAGGTGCGCACCGCGGAGCCGGAACTGGCGTTCGCCTGGTCCGTATCGAGTGCCGCGACCTGCCGATTCTGGGCTTTTGGGTCATTCAATTCGTCGATGTTCAGCCGCGCCACCGTGGCGAAGCGGCCGTTTGGAAACTGCTCAAGATAAGCCTCGTAAAACGGCACCGAGTTGCGCTTGGAGGCTTCATCCCAGAGCCGCTGCTCGACTTCCCAGGGCGGAGGATCGCTGGCGACAGGAGCAGGAGCGGATGTCCCTGCGGCGTTCGATGCGTCGGCCACTGGTTTTACGGCAGGCGCCGCCGCCGCGATGGGTTTTCCAATGAACACCTCGCGCCCCAGCGACGCGTTGTGCCATGGCCGCTGGCGACCTTGAGTGGTCTCGCTCACTTCACCGCGCACCCGCGTCAGCGCGCTCTGGATCTCGACGCCGGGTTCGGTCAGGTGCCTGGCGAGTGCGGTGGAGTAGGGGCTGTTGATGCCGTTGCCGTCAAAAGCGATGGCGCCCGGATCGGTGGCATACGCAATCAGAATGCCACCCGTTCCGACGCCCTCTGATTTTGCTTCGATAGGCGCCAGGCCGGATCCCAAAGAGCGCGACTTCGGTAACGATGCGGCCAGCGTCCTGGCGAGTGGATTGTCGCGACAGGCATCGAGGATGATGACACCAACCGCCGGGTCGGATGGCAACGCCGCCATGAACTCGTCGATCTGAACGGTGCGTGTCTTGAGATAGGCGGGCGACGTCAACTCGGCGTCGACTGGAATAAGGAAATTCTTGCCGTCGACCTGCATGCCATGACCGGCATAGAAAATGACCGCGAGGTCGGCGTCGTAGGATTGTTCGGTGAACCGGCTGATGAGGCTGTGCATGCCGGGATTGTCCTGGTCGACCCCTTCGATGACCTCGAAGCCGGCATTGCGCAGCGTCGATGCGATTAGGTGGGCATCGTTGGCGGGGTTGGGCAAGGTAACCGCATGGACATATTTGCTGTTGCCGATCACCAGTGCGACGCGTTTGGCCTCAGGCACGGCAGCCTCGGCGCCGAAGGCGGTAAGGAAAAACAGGAAAATCCCGCTCAGAAAGATTGCGAACGCTTTCATAGACCAGCCCTCCGCCCGTCTGGGCGCACTGTTGATGTCTGCGTATGCTAAATTTCATCAGCGACAGAGTCGCTGCGCCAAAAAGATGGCTCTTGGGCATATGTGATCTTAACCACAATTTTGGTTCACAACGGCCCGAAAAAAGTTAGCTATAGTAACACCTGGCAGCAGGAACACCAATAGTCCGAGCGACTGACGCCATGGCGGGCAGGTTCAAAGCGTATTCTGAATCGAGCTTATGAGGGGGATGACGGCCTGCTTGTATTTCTCGAACTCCGGCGATGTCTCGCGAATCTCCGTCGTCGTCGGCGGCGGGCTGGTGTCAGTGGCCACACGGCTCAGCTTCTGGCCCATTTTCCGTTCGGCCCAGTCCACCACATAGCTGGCTGACTTGCCGATGAGAAACGGGTTGGCCTGGATGACGGCCGACCCCAGAACGGCGCTCAGTTGCGCCGAACCTGGCGCAGCCAGCACCTGATGCGCGCCTTCCATGCCCAGGAAGTGACAGAGATAGAGCCGGCCGGCCGTGATCTGGTGACCGCGCGCCCGCAGATAGGCCTCGCCTTCGCGTGCCAAATTGCGCACCATCTCACGCGAGATGGTAGCGTCGTAGCGCAGGGCCAAGAGGTCGGCGGTCGATAGAGTGCGCGCGAGTTCCGGGCGATAGGTATTCATCATCCGGATCCAGGTCTTCGTTATGAACTGGCCGGCGCCGGTCGCTGAGGAATTCGGGTTCTTGGCGCGGGCGCTACCGCCACTTTCGACATGAACGATCCGATCGGTCAGCGTTTCGACGGCGACATCGCCAGATTTGCCAGAACTGCCAGCATCATAGGTGGCGACCGCGGCGGTCACCGTGCCCAGCGGATCGATCACCTCGCCATTCTTATAGAGTTCGAAATGCAGATGCGGTCCGGTCGAGAGGCCGGTGGTGCCGATATAGCCGATGATGTCGCCGGCCTTCACCTTTGTGCCGACACCGCTTGCGATCGCGAATTTCTGCATATGCGCGTAGCGCGTCTCGCGTCCGTTGGGATGCGCAATCTTCACCAAATTGCCGTAACCGCCGCCATTGCCCTGGAAGGTGATCTCGCCGTCGAAGGCCGCCATGATCGGCGTGCCGACAGGGGCTGCCCAGTCGACGCCCTTGTGGATGCGAACCACACCGAGAATTGGATGTTTGCGTGGGCCGAAGGTGGAGGTCATGACCCCGTTGACGGGCGTCACCATGCCGTTGGTGACTGTCAGGGAGCGGACCTGATCGTCACCGCTCACGCAGGCAAACTGGCCGTCGCTCTGCTGGAAGACGAAACAATCGAGACTTTTTTCGGTGCCCTGGACGCCGACATACAGCACCCGCCCGGCACCCTCGTCCTTGCCGCGCGGGGTTTGGGAATAGATCAGCACGAGACGCTGGTCTTCGCTGGCAAAGGCGTCCAGATCCTGCCCTCTTGACAGATACATGATCGCTTCGCCGATCACGCCGGTCGGGACATTGTTGCGGGCCGCCGTCGAGTAGATCGCGTCGAGCAGGCGGTACTGCCTTTTGTGCGTGCCTTCCTCTTGTGCACCGGAGTAGTTGAAAAGATCTTCGCGGACCCAGGGATCGACACCTGAAACGAACGCGCCGGCAGAATTGCGCGTGAGCGTGCCGACAAAGACGTTCTTGGCGTAGATCGAAACCTGCATGAGCGACATCGTCGTCGTCTCGCGGTTCGGCCGAAAACCGCGCATGGCGACGACATAACCCGGCTCCAGGCCCTCCCGGTTGAAGAGCGCCTTCAGCGCTTCACCCGCCAGCTTGGCATCGTCGGCGGAAAAATGGGCATCGAGCACAACGCTGTCCAAGCTCCGGTCGTTGAGAATCTTCACGAACGTGTCTTCGGTCGCCTCAAACCGCTGATATTCATTGGTGACGACCGCGACGCTCGTGTTGTTTTCGATCTGGGTCTTCTGGAATGCGGGCAGTGCTGCGTCGCCCGCGTCGATCGTCTCGCCCCAGCCGGCTTCCGGATCGTCGGCATCTGCCTGCGGGCCTGCGGCCGCGTCCTGGGTGGTGGGCGGCGGCTGAAGATCGTTCTGCAGATCGCCGGATGGTGCTGCAGCCGTCTTTCGTTGCGCCTGGAAGAAGGCGAAATCCTCCTGCGTCGACGGTATCGTCGTCATGAACTTTTCGCTGGCGCTCAGCATGACGTCCGACAGGATTTCGATCTGCGGCGAAACGCCGGCCTGATCGAGTTCTGCCGGGCGCGGGACCGCTTTGCCTTTCGTCGCGGCGGCATCGGGCGCAAGCGTGATCCACATCGGGTCCCCGGCCAGGTCGATAATGGCCGGCACATAGACGGATGCATCGGCCGGCACATCGGCCGCGCCTTCGACCGCATGCAGTTCCTCGTCTTCGTCACCGAACGACCAATAGTCCGCGGTGAGGTAGAAACCGGCGGCGATGGACAGCAGGGCGATGACAGCGAAACCGGCAATCAGCCTGCGCCAAAGCGTGCGCCTGCGCAGCGCGGCGCGCGCCTGCTTTTTTTCTCTGAAACTGGTGTCGATACTGTGCGTCACGGACTGCTTCCGGTCAGGAAGAAGGTCCACCGCACCTGTTCAAGCGTATCGACTTCGAGAAATTGCGCCGCAATATGGCCGCGCTGCCAGCATTCGTCGATGCCGCGGATCGAAAAACGCCGCCGCTCGATGCACATCTCGGTCGACCCGGTCAGGATCGCATGGCCAAAGACGTCTGTCGCGTAGACGTAGATGTAGCGGTTTGTCAGTTCCTCGCGGATGACGTTCACGCATTGATTTGCACCGATAGTCCACCAGCCGTCGGTCTGGTCCGCATTGTCGACCTTCTGGCCGACGGCGAGATTCACGACGTCGAGTGTCTGGTTGCAGACCGTGAATTCGGCGTGTGCTTCGCTGGACGCCAGCACGGCCAGCAATGCCGCTCCCGCCATGACGGCAAGTTTCATCCGGCCTGTCAGGGCGAGCAGGGCTCGAGCTGGATCGCGCTGCCTTACGGGCAGGTCGGCAGACGAGTGAGGCAAACACGCGCGGCGGAGTTCCATCGGGCGCCCATGCTATCCGCCGAGCCGAAAGTACTTGGCAGTGGCTGAAAATTGCGATCCGTCGGTTTCGATCTCTTCGAGAATTTTGGGCAGCAGCACCGAGGCCGGCGTCGGCATGGAGAACGCAGCCGCCTGAATATCCTGAGGACCCGTGATCACCATTATGATCTGCGGAACTGCTTTTCCGGCGGCCTTGTCGGCGGCGCCGAGACCGATCGGGATGCTGAAGGTAGCCTTGTCCGATTGTACGACGATACGGTCATCGAGATTGAACACCATGCCCTTGTGATCGATGAGCAGCACGCTGGAAATGAGGCCGCCGCGCGTCACCAGCGTGCCGCCGATCGGCGTTCCGTTCGGCACCGATGTCCGGTCGAGAACAAGCTGCGGCTTGTCGGCCGCGGCCTGCCCCAGAAAGCGCAGAAAGTTGGTGACTTCGCATTGGCTCGGCTCAATGAGGCGGACGCTGATGTCCGGCTCGACATGGAATTTTGCCTGGAAATCGCCCAGCATCCGTTCGAATGGCTGGACCGCCGTTCCAAAACCTTCGATCGCGGCGGCCTTGTCGGTTGACGACGTTATGTTGGCATAGAAACAGTCGCCGCCGCCGAAGTCGCGAACCCAGGAGACTCGTTGCGCGATGTCGTCGACGACCGGGGGTATCGCCGGTTTGGGCACGTTCAAGGCGATGACGGCCTGGTCCGGCTGTTTGGCCGGTGGTGACGAGGCGTTTTGGCCCTCGGCGTTCGCGGCATCCGCCTGCCTCGCAGAGGGCGTTGGTACGGTCGCCTCGGGCACCGCCGGCTGGTTGATCTGCGGCTCGGGCTTTGGGGCCTCCACACTCTTCGGCTGGGTCGGCGGTGGCGTTGAGACCTTCTCGGCTGGCGGGGTTGGAGCTGTCGTCTCAGGTGCCGGAGCCGACGTTTGATTGTTGCTGGCCATCGTATCCGGCTGGGTTGCCGGCGCTGTCTTTTCCGAAGGCTGCGCGTCCGTTGCAGAAGGCTTCAAGGGGGCCTGGGTTTGCGGGGGAGCAATGGGCTTCGCTGCCTCGGGCGCTTGCACCGGCTTTGCATCTGCCTGACTTTCAGCCGGCGGCGCGCTCGCCTCTGTTTGCGGTTGCGCTTCCATTGCCGGCGGCTTTGGGGGTTCCTCGGCTGGCGAGGGGGCTTCGGCGGGCTGATTTTCGGCCGGCGCTACGTTGGCTTCCGGCTGCGCTGGCGGAACCGGCTGAGCCGGCTCCGGGGCGTTCGCGACTTTGTCCGCCGGGATCGGCTTTGACGTTTCCGCTGCAGGCTTTGGTGGTTCGGGTGAAAGCGATGTCTTGCCGGCAGACTGAGTCGCCGGCGTCATGACGCCGCTTAGATAAAGGCCCGCGCCTGAGGCGACAGCCAACGCCGCCAAGGCAGCGATCGCGATGGCTCGGGTGTTCGTGGATTTTCCAGGTAGATCCGCCGCGACGCGCGCACGCGGCGGCCGGGCGACCGGCGAAGGCCGCGGTTCGGACAAATGCGCGGGCCGGACATGCGGGACGAAGCGTTGCTCGCCTGGGCCCGTTGCCACAGGCGCGCTCTGTCCGGCGACATTGGATCGCTGGGGCTGTGCCCGGGGATCAGGAACAAGGGTATGTCCCGCCGCTGGCAAAGCCGGCCGGTCGCGAGGTGTCCTGGATGGCGGCGGCGTTGTTGCTTCGTCTTCGCCGCGCGTCATCCTGGCGATATCAGCCATGCTGACCGGCCGGTCTTGCGGGTCCGGCTGTAGCATGGCGTCGACAATGGCGCGAAAATCGTCGTCGATGTCTGAGAGATCAGGAACGGCGCGGCGCTTTTCGATGATCTCGTACTGCGATCCGCTCATGTCGATCGGCTTGCCGCGCAGAGCGGCAGCCAGCACCAGCCCAAGGCTGTAGATGTCGGACTGCTCGCTGACGTCGCCGCTGAACAGCCCGAGCTGTTCGGGTGAAACGTAGTTGTATTTTCCCGCGAACTTTCCGCCGATCAGCGTCTCCCCACCCACCGTCGCCGATCGCGCGATGCCGAAATCGATGATCTTTGCGCGGTCGACCCGGCCCCCCGGCAGGATGATGTTGTCCGGCGAGAGGTCACGATGGATTGCTCCCGCTTGATGCACAGCGCTCAATCCGGATGCGAGGCGATGACAGAGCTTGCGAACCTCTTCCGCCGGCATAGGACCACGTCGCATGATGTCGTACAGCGACTCGCCGTCCACGAATTCCATGGCAAGGTAGGGGCGGCCGATCCCGGGGTCGATGGTGAAGACGTGGTATCGCACGACCGCATCATGCGACAAATGGTTGAGGATCGAGGCCTCCTTGCGGAACAAGGACAAGATCGTCTGGTCACGGGCAAACTCGGGCAGGACGATCTTGATCGCGACGTGGTCTCCGGTCTGGATGTTGTGGCCACGGTAGACCTCGCCCATGCCACCGAACGCGATCCGCTCGTCAAGTTCATAGATGCCGCTGAGCTGCGTGCCTACGGCGGTATTGGCCACCTGCGGCGATATTCGCGTCTTGTCGTCGGCGCTCATCGGCCTCGGCCCTCCGCTCCGGACAAATCAGGGCGAAGCGGTTGTCCGTCGCGTCCTTTCTTGATCTTCACCAGCACGATGGTGACATTGTCCGTTCCGCCCCGCGTCAGCACGGTTTCCAACAGATTTTCACACGCCGCCCGAGGTGTTGCCGATACGACGGCGGCCTCTATCTCCGCGTCGGTGACATGCGCCGTCAGCCCGTCGGTGCTCAACACAAAAATGTCCCCCGGCATCAGTTCGCCTTGTTGGAAATCGATGACGAATTCGTCGCTGACACCGACCGCATGGGTGATGACATTGCGGCGTGGCCAGGTGAGCGCCTCGGCCGCACTGATCATGCCTCGATCGAGGAGTTCCTGCACTTCGGTGTGGTCTTTCGAAATCTGCGAGATCGAAGCGTTGCGGATCAGATAGATCCGGCTGTCGCCGGCCCACAGGCAGGCAAACCGCCCGTCCATCGCCAACAGGGCGGCGACCGTGGAACCGATGGTTATGCCGCGAGATTCCGATATGCCGAGGATCTCGGCATTGGCTCGGCTCAGCCTGTCCTCGAAGCGCGCCCGCAGATCCGGCGCAGAGCTTGCGATGCCGATCGTGGCCAGATGGTCGACAATGCTGGCCGAAGCGACCTCTCCGGCCTCATGCCCGCCCATTCCGTCGGCCACCACCCAAAGGCCGGTTCGTGGCTCGAGCAGATAGCTGTCCTCATTGTGCTCGCGCACACAGCCTTTGTGGCTCACGCCGAAACTCTCAAAGGGAAGGGCGACATCGCTCAACTTGCCACCAAGCGCTTCTCAGGCGTCCTCTGCGGTGCTCTCCGGGGCACTCGCTCGCGCCACTTTGCCACAGGCTCGAGCATTAGAGTATCGAAATTAAGGTCTGGACGCCCGAGGCCATGCTGGCTGTCAACGCATTGAGCGGCGCGAACTCCATCTCAAAACGCCTTTGGACAGCTGAATCCGGAAAGTGCCGGAAGCAGGAAGGGGTTGGGGCCGGAGCCCGTCTGGATCGTATAGGCGACGTCGCGCCCGCCGATCACGAAGCGCGCTTCGACGTTGCTGTCGGTGCCAGTGATGGTCGCCTTGTCCATGAGCCGCTTCAGCGCCCATGGCCCTTCGAACTTGATGCTGGATTCGCGCCCTGGCATCTCCGGCGTCAGGCTCAGACTGGCGGATCCGGCAGCCGCTCCGCTCGGCCACGTCACGGTGCTCGGCGCGTTGCCCGCCTGGTTGTTCTGGACTGTTTGGCCATCGATATCGAGCACCGCCGCGTCGGCATCGCCATGCAGTGAGAATGGCGTGAAGGTGATGCTGACCGAAGGCGCCGAACCACCCTGGGGAAAGAAGGCGATACGGATTTCGGCCGCCAGCTGGAAGGTTTTCAGCGTCGATTTCGACAGGTCGCGGCCGAAGCGCGCATCCTGTTTCCAGCTCCAGTCCTTACCGCTCATGTCGATGAGCGATGCGAGATTTTGCGCGAAGAACCGGTCCATCAGCCCGCCAGGAGCGAACAGTTTCGCGAAATCCGCCATCGCCATGTCCTGGGCGCCAGTGCCGGAGAACGGATAACGGCGGTTGACGGCCGCCTCGCACGGAGCGGTGACCGTCTGGTCAAGCAACTGGTTCAGATTGGCTAGCGAGGTCTCCGTGACGTTGCCTTCGAACTCGTCTGCCGTCGCATTGACCATTCTGGCGAGTGGTTTGGGCAGTCGCGAGGAATTGGCACGAAGGGTGGCGATCTGCAGCTGCAGATTGGCGTTGACGCGCTCCGTCTGCGAAGGCACGTCGGTCGCCAGTTGCAAGCTCTGGTAGATGTCGCGGAAATTCTGGGTCAAGGCATCGATCGGGCGGCGTCCGGCAGGGCCACCCACCAAGGCCTGGAACGACCTGAACTGCGCTTCTATGTTGGCCCCGGGGCTCTGGTTTTGCGCTGCTGCCGATCCCGTGCCGGCACGGCTTTGCGATTTTCCGGTCGCGATTTGTATGCCGATGCGAGCCAGACCCTTGGCCATCTTTGCTGCGTCCGGAGACTGGCCCTGAACTGTGCCTCCTTCAACCCCGGTGCCTGTGTCCTTGGCCGAAGCAGCGTCGCCCGTCAGCGCCGTTTCATCGGCGACGGCCGTAAACAGCTGTTCGATCGGCGAAGTTGGCGAGGCGACGGCGGAAAGCACGATATAGTGCGGCCTGTCCTTCAGCATCGCTTTGAATTTCAGCCCGTCGAGAACGCTGTTCCACGCTAGTGCGAACTCCTTGCCGTAACGATCGAGAAGTTCGGGGCCGAGCTTGAGCAACGCCTGATCGATGCCGCCTTGCTCACCGCCGCCGCCAAGCACCCATTGGTCGTCGACGAGCATCTGCGCAATGTGTGAGAGCTGTCCGAGATAAAAATGGTTGAAGCCGTTCCAGCTATAGAGGCCTGGAACGCGCAGGCCCGACAGATCGCCGCCATCGACACGCTCGAACAGCAGCTGCGCTTCCGGGCCGCCTTTGACGGCAACGGAAAAATCATCCAGCGCTGCCGAATAAACCGCGGACTTGATCAATGCGGAGGCGCGGTCGGTAAGGCTCATGCGCCCGAGCGAGCGCTGAGCGGCTTCGATGAGCGGCTGGTTGAGTTCGAAAACCGGATCATAGGCGTCGTCCAGAGCAAGCATGGCCCGCAAATGCTTTTCGAGCTGCTCGCGTCCTTCGCGATTGTTTTCACCGGGATACCGGTTCTGCTCCCAATCCTGCTTCATCCAGGAGACGATCAACGCGTCGTCGACCTTCGGCGCTTTGCCGCCAAGCATCAGGTAAATCTTCAACGGTTCGTAGAGCGCGGAGGGATCGGCCATCCTGGCCTGGATCGTCCGCTCGGCCTGGATCAGCAGGCGCGACCGCAACATGCGTTCCAGCGCTTGCCGGTAGGCCGTCTTCGATGCCGAAAGCAGTCGCTCCCGCTGGCTGAGGCCGAATGTCTCCTCGATCGGTGTCGGCGCATCGCCAGTCTCGAACCCGGCCGGAAGATCCCGCAGCTGATCGAGCGGGCCAATGACGTTTTCGAGATCGACATCGGTCACCTCGGTGCTTTTGAGCAGTGTGTCCGCCGTCGTACGATACTGGCCCATGGCCTGCGTGGTGGAGGCGATCAGCGACCTGTTGGCGGTGAAGCTCAGGGCCAGCGTGCCGAGCACGGCCGCGGCGATCAAAGCGATGGCCCCCAGTCCGGCAAATCGGGCGATCGCCACACGCCTTGCGGCCGATTTGTCGTACGAAACCCATCCGGATTCGGCAAAAATGACGCCCGTCAGCAGATCATGCAAAAAGAAGCTTTTGCCGCTTCCCGACAGATGGGCGCGGGAATTGCTGCCGAAATTGCGGCCGATCGCGCCTAGCACCTGATCGATCGGCGTTCCCTCTTGCGTGCCTGAGGAGAAGTAGAGTCCACGCAGACTGACATTCACCTGGCTGCGGGTCGGATCGAACAGGCTGGCGATAAAATTCGTAATTCGCTCCTTCAGCGCGCCAAACTGCGCCGGAAACCCAAAGACCGATATGCGCGCGGCCGGGTCAGCTTCTTCCTGAAGGCGGTCGGGCATCTCCTCGACCAGACGTCTTGCCAGTGCATCGAACTCGGCCGGAGCCTCGGCCGCCATGTTCTTAGTGCGATCGGCGGTCTGGAAGGTAGCGCCCCAGACCTTGCGCCGGCGGGGCTCGTCGAAACCGCCGAAGTAATCCATGAACCCGACAACAAGATCGGCCTTGGTGAACAGCAGATACACTGGAAACTGGATTTTCAACGTCTCGTGGATTTCCCGCAGACGGCTGCGTATCTCGACGATGTGAGCGTCAAGCTGCTGATCGTCGAGGCCGATGAGATCGGCAAGACTGATCGCCAGGATGACGCCATTTATCGGTTGCCGTGTGCGGTATTTCTTGAGCAGCGACAGGAAAGCTAGCCAGCTCCTGCTGTCGCTCTGAGCATTGGACTCCTGCGTCGTGTAGCGCCCGGCGGTGTCGATCAGCACGGCCTGGTCGGTAAACCACCAGTCGCAGGCGCGTGTTCCGCCAAGGCCGGCGACCGGCTGGGCATCACCCGAACCGGCCAGCGGAAAATTCAGGCCCGAATTGACCAGCGCCGTTGTCTTGCCTGCGCCGGGCGGACCGATGATGATGTACCAAGGGATTTCATAGAGGAAGTTGCGCTTGCCGCTCGACCGTTTGAGCGCGGCGATCGCCTCGTTCATCCGCGTCTCGAGCACCGGCGAATCGTCATTCCTGTCGTCGTTGCGGGCAACGGCCGTCTCCAGAGCCTTTTGCACCTTGCGCATCCGCCGGAAACGCAATCCATAGAAGAGCGCCAGGGCTGCCACGATCACGCCGATGATTGTCGCGCGCAGCCACGCAGGCCCGAGAGGACGGCTATCGGCGAAGCGGACCAAAGGTCCGGCAAACCAAACTGCCGCCGAAAAACCGGCCAGCGCAATCATGCTGAATATCCGCAGCAGCCAACGCGTCATCGGCGCTTCCAACCGGCTGTGCTCACAATGTTTCCTCCTTGGCGATCATCACATCGACACGGCGGTTCCTGGCCCGGCCTTCCGGCGTCGCATTGTCGGCGATCGGCTCGTCCTCGCCCTTGCCGTCGACGGTCAGTCGCGAGGGATCGCTGAACTTCGGTGCCATGATTGTTTCGACGGCCTTCGCTCGGGCGACGGAGAGATCGAAGTTGGACTTGAACGGGCTCGATTTTCGCGGCTTCACATTGTCCGTATGGCCCACGATCCTGATCGGCCCGCCCTCGGGTTCCAGGGCGGCGGCGATATCAGCGGCTATGGGCTGGAACTCTGGTTTCGCCTCGGCCCGGCCGGACTGGAACAGCACGAGATTGTTTATTTCGACGACAATGAAGTCGCCCTTCGTGCCGACGGTCAGTCCGCCGGCTTCGACGTCCTTGGCCAGTGCCGAGCGGATGCGGTCGATCTGCGAGGTTGTGGCAGCGGGTGGGGCGACTTTCACCGGCTCGGGCAGCGGCGCCACGCTGGCGCGCTCGATGGCGATCGGCGTCGATGGGTTGAGTGCCAGCAATTGACCGGCGGCGGCTTCGCCTTCATTGGTGATGAAGACCCGCAACGTGAAGAATGCGGCAGTCAGCAGCGCCGATGCAGCAGCCGCGACGACCCAGAGCGGCAGGCGTGTCGAAGACTGCGTCATCACCGCCGCCAAGCCCTGCCAGCGGGGCGAAATGTCCTCGTCGGCGCGAGGTTTGAAATAGCGAAGCGTTTCGTAGACGTCGCGCCGAACGCGTTCGAGATTGGTGTCTTCGCGCGTCAGGTCTCGATATTGGCCCTCATACCCCAGCGACAGGCAGACATACATCAATTCGAGCAGATCGTGGTGCGCCTCCGGGCTGGCCAGGATCTTGTTGAGCGCTTCGAAAAAGCCTGTCCCGTTAGGCTCGACGCGGAAGAATTGCGAAAGCATGCTGTGCTGCGCCCAGGCGTCCTTGCGCGGCCAAGGCAGGTTGCCGATGAGATCGTCGGCTGTTTCGCACAGGACAAATTTCGCAATCCGCGCATCCTCTTCGGCAACACCTGCTTTCTCCAGTGTTCTGTCAAACTTGTCGATCGCCTCAGTGACATGTTCGGCCAGCGGCCCCGCCTGTCTCTCGACAGGGACAAGCCTGAGCTGGCCGAACAGCATCAGCAACGGCGCGGCCGCGGCAAGGGTCGGGTTTGACGCGGAATATCGGACACTGTCGGTGACATTGAGCAGAGCCTCCTGCCGCACAGCCGACGTCCGCGCCGCCGCGGAAGGAGTTCCCTGACAAAGCACGGTCCCGGATGTCCAACCCGGCGGTGTATGCCGGCCGATGCCGGGATCGAACACGGTCGATCCCTTGATCGGCGAGGGTTGTCCGCCATCGGCGACGGACTCCTCAGAGACGGACGGCGGCTTTCGTTCACGCCGTGGCGTGGCGCGAATGACGGTCTTGCCCGCCGGGCCGAAAGGATCGTCCTTCGAGCTCATCGTCGATCGTCCGTCGGCGCGTGGCGCCCGCGATCTCGCCGGACCGGCGCAGAGCGGTTCGCGATCAGGTAAAGCAACGGCAGGCCCTGCCGGTCAGGGCAGTGTCTTGAGGACGGTCGGCTACTCGTTACTATCCCGCCGTAAGATGACATTTGCCCAGACCCCCAGGACGATCAGCCTTACTCGCTTGGCGAATTGTCGTACGCGATCGTAATCCCGGAAACTCTTGATTGGAACCGGATACTGCGCGCCGAAGAGGTATCTTCGTCGGCTTCCCTGAAGCGCCTATTTCTGATTGTCGGCCTTGGCATAGGCTTCGCTGAAATAGGCCAGGAATATGTCCAGCATGCCGTTCTCGTGGGCTTCCTCCATGGTTCGCCAGGTCGCGACAAAAGCATCCCATGCCCGGCTCTTTTTCGACGAGAACGACGTCGGCGGAAGCTTTCTTCCGATCGCTTCGGGAGACAGGTCGTCAAGCAGCCGCGACAGCGCCGTCTGCATGGCGGCATAGGTGGCGAATTCGTGCGTCTTGAGATCGCGGAAGGCATCTTCGATGCTGCGCCTGGCATCGAGATAGCCGGCCCGGCGCCGTGCGAACATGATCTCGAGGATATCGTCAGTTCCCGGAACGAATTTCAGCGGGTTGTTGTCGGCGGCGCTGATCATCGTTCGCTGCGTGCTCTTGGCCAGCATTTTCGCTGCCGCGCGCGCCTTCAGCAGCAAGGTCAGTTCCTCGACCACCGTGCGCAGCACCGCGCCGATTTCGGCGGCAACTTCATGCGGATCGCGCGACCGCAGCAGTTCCGGCGAGATGCCCGCTCCGATCGCGATTGCCCGCAGCACTTCATCGCTGGTCGAGGGCAGGGGCGGTGGCGACGGGAACGTCGACGCTGCACCCCGCTGGCCGGACCGTTGCTCCGTGGGATCGAAGAACGGCCCATCTCCGAATTCCAGCGACCGGCTTGTCGCCCCCGGCATTTCCCGCTGCGTCGAACCCTGGCTGGGATGAGCCGTCGCGGCGCGCTCCTCGTCGATCGACACGAAGATGACATAGCGGCCGATCAGCATCCGGTCGCCGTTGACCAGCCGATGCGGGCCGATCATGCGCTGGTTTGATCCGTTGATGTAGGTCCCGTTGCGCGAGACGTCGTGCAGCCAGAACGCGCCTGCCTCGTAGCGGATCTCGCAATGCCGGCCCGAGATGAATTTGTCGGGGTCCGAGAGGGTCCAGTCACAGGCATCGCGACCGATCTTGAAGCTGCGATCCCGCGCCGCGTAGCCAGCCGAGATGCCAGCAGGCAAGGCGTCGACATTGTTGATTTGCAGCCTGATGTGCATCCAGGATCGCCGTCGAACACTGACCGATACTCCCACATTCTAGCAGTTTGCACATGCAACAGGACAGCAGCGTTTCGAGGCGATGCATCGAGAAGTTAAAGTTTTTTTCCGCAGTGCGTCCTCTTTGGCCAGCGGGACAACATGTGGTAGGCTCAACATGGCCTGGTGCGGCGGGTCGAAAAAATTCCCGGCAGATGGCGGGAACTTCAAATTCACCGCGCCGGCGGCCGCGTCCAGGAGGGGCACGACCCATGCCGAACGAACGTGCCACGGTTGTGCAGACGCCGGTCGGCGCCGTACTGACCTTTACGCATCTTGTCGGCCGCGACGAGATCAGCCGTTGCTTTGCCTATACGGTCGGCTTCGTCGGGCCCAACTCCGACATCGATCCGGCGAAGATGCTGGGCGGCGCGGTTTCGGTCGAAGGGGAATCCGATCCGAAACGATGGTTCAGCGGCCTGGTGTCCGAGTTTCGCCTGACCCGCATCGAGGACCGGCTGGCCTACTACGAAGCGGTCGTCAGGCCGTGGCTCTGGTTTCTCGGCAACACCACCGATTGCCGGATATTTCAGAACATGACAGCTGTCGAGATCGTCGAGAAGATCTTCTCGAAATACGGTACGGCGAAATTCGAGAAGCGGCTGCAAGGGTCGTACCCGTCGCGCGAATATTGCGTGCAGTACGACGAGAGCGATCTGGATTTCGTGCAGCGCCTGCTTGAACACGAAGGCATCTTCTATTTCTTCGAGCATGACGAGGGCAAGCACACGCTCGTCCTGTGCGACGCGATGAGCAAGCTGAAGCCGGCGCCGGGCTACGAGAAGATACCCTATAATTTCGAGGGACAGGGCTCGCGGCGCGACGTCGAATATATCACCGAATGGATTCCGGGCAGTTCGGTGCGGCCGGGGGCCTATGCTCATACCGACTATGATTTCCAGAAGCCCGGTGCCGATTTGATGGCGAAGTCCGCCCAGCCGTTCGGCCACAAGGAAGCCTCCGGCGAGAACTATCGCCAGCCTGGGGCGCATCTCGATGTCGGGCGAGGCGACACCCTGGCCGGTATCCGGCGCGAGGAGCTTCAGGCCGTGCACCAGCGCATCACCGCGGTCGGAACCGTGCGCGGCCTCCATTCCGGCTGTACGTTCAAGCTGGAAAACTTTCCGCGCGATGACCAGAACCAGGAGTATCTGGTTGTCAGCGCGGAATACAGGTTGTTCGATCCGGGCTACAGAACCCAGAACGAAGCCCATAGCGAGAATTACAAGGTCGTACTGGGTGTCGCGCCGACTGCCTTGCCCTATCGCGCTCCGCGGATCACGCCGCGGCCCATCATGCGCGGGCCGCAGACGGCGACGGTGGTCGGCCCTTCCGGCGAGGAGATATTCACCGACAAATATGCGCGGGTGAAGGTGCAGTTCCACTGGGACCGCCTGGGCAAGAAGAACGAAAACAGTTCCTGCTTCGTCCGTGTTTCGCAGACCTGGGCCGGCAGCGGCTGGGGCTTCATCCAGATACCGCGAATCGGCCAGGAGGTGATCGTCGACTTCCTCGAAGGCGACCCTGATCTGCCGATCATCACCGGCAGGGTCTACAACGCCTCGCAGATGCCGCCCTACGGCTTGCCGGGCAACGCAACGCAGTCGGGCTGGAAATCCAATTCCTCGAAAGGCGGCGGCGGCTACAACGAGCTGATGTTCGAGGACAAGGCCGGCTCCGAACTGGTTAACTTCCAGGCGCAGAAGGACCACAACCTTTTGATCAAGCACGACCGCACCAAGCTTGTCCAGCACGACCAGTCCGACCGCATCGACCACGACGCCAAGCATTCCGTCGGCCACAACCTCGACGAGGACGTCGGCAACAACAAGACGGTCAAGGTCGGCGTCGACCAGACCACGAATATCGGCAACAACGACACCGAGACGGTGGGCGTCAATCGCTCGCTGACGGTGGGGTCGAATGAGACGATCGGCATTGGCTCGAACTCGACCGAAACCATCGGTGCCAATCACACGCAGACCGTGGCGATCGTCCAGACGGTGAGCGTTGGCGCGGCCCGGGTCGATTCGGTCGGGGCATCCGAAACCCGAACCGTGGGTGGCCCGCAAGCGAATACAATCGGTGCGACACGGTCGGTCACTGTGGGTGCTGCGCAGAGCCACGATATCGGTGCAGCGGATAGCTGGAATATCGCTGCGAATCAGTCGGTCCAGATTGGTGCCGATCAGAATTTCAAGATCGGCGGCGCTCATGCTTCGCAGATAGGCAAGGGGCGAGATGCCAAGATCGCCGAGGATGATGCAACCGATGTAGGCGGTTCGCGCGCGCTCAAGATCGCAAAGGGCAGCCTTGTTGAGGTCGGCGAAGATGGCGCGATCAAGGTGGGCAAGACCTTGGTCATCGAAGCGGGCGATGCCATTACCATCACGTGCGGTTCTGCGGCGATCGCGATGAAGAAGGATGGCACGATTTCCATCACCGGAAAGGATATTTCCGTGAACGGTTCAGGCAAGATCAATGTGAAAGCTTCGAGCGACATCATCATGAAGGGCTCGGAGATAAAGCAGAACTGAGGTTGACGATGGGACGGGTCAAGGAGCGGATCGAAGGTGTCGTGATCGGCATATTCCTGGGCTTTGGCGAAGACGCTCCGCTTGTCGTCTTTCCCGGAAACCCGAAGGAGACCGCGATTCCGGCGCGCAGTCTTGCCGAACTCACTTCCGATATGATCGGTGCCGAGGTGGCGTTGCTGTTTCAGGATGGCGATCCCGGGCGGCCACTCGTTGTCGGCCGCATTGTCGAGCCGGCACGCCGGACTTCGGCACCGCAAATCGTCCGCGATGGGGAGCAGGTGCGGATCACCGGTGACGAACGCATTGAGCTTCGCTGCGGCAAGGCGACCATCATCATGGAGAAGGATGGTCGCATCACGATTCGCGGTACGTATGTGACAAGTCACGCCAGCGCGGCGAACCGCATTCGCGGCGGCTCGGTCAATTTGAACTGATGTCGGTGCCCGTTCTTCGCGAAATCGTCCGTCAGCACGCAGAGATGGCAGCGTTCCTGTGGACAATCTACGACTACAACCTGCTCAATCCGGGCAAGAATCCGGACATGGACGAGGAGCGCCTTGCCCGGCTCGTCGAGCGGCTGGAGGCGCATCTCGATGGGCTACGGGTGGCAGGCGATGTCGGACGCGAGATTGCGCGAGAACGCTATGCCGAGTACCCTGAACAGGGTGAATTGTTCGTCGTGCGCATGCTGTCGGTCATTGAGACGCCGCGTATCGTGGATCTGGACCTTGGAAAAGTGAGGTCCTATCTGGCCGCGAAGCGAAGTTAACGCGTGCGCAGGGCAACGGGAGCAGCCCGAACTGTAATTCCGGACTGTTAGGTATAGTCGGGGCCAAGCCAGTTCGAGCCGTCATATCTGATTGCGGAGTTTCCGCCTGCCAGTGTCAAGTACGACCCGTTGGTGGATAGCCGATAGACCGGAAAGCCGTCCTTAAGTTTCGATACCGCTGTGCCGTCAAATGTGAATACGCCTTGTCCGCCGCCGGCGATGTAGATGGATTTCCGGTAAAGGGCCATTTTGTAGAAATCTCGGCCGCTTTGCGAGACATCTGTCCAGGCAAGACCGGAACCGCGAAACAGGGTCCCGGCACTACCGGAAACCAGGACGTCGGTGGAAGACAGCGCCAACAGGCCGACCAGAATGGCATTGGTCGGCAGCTGAATTTGCGACCACTGCTGGCCGTCATAATGCCAAAACAATGATCCTTCGCCCGACACGTAGAGGTCGTTCGGCGCCGTACCGGCGATGCACAGGATTGTATTTCCGAGAGCCGGGCTGAAGGTGGACCACCGCGCGCCGTCCCAATGGTGGACGACGCCCTCGGCTCCGCCGCAGTAAATAGTGTTGTCGTCAAATCCCCAGACGGTGTTCAAAGGACGAGATGAGACCTGGCTTCCCGCCCAATCGGTGCCCGAGCCCGCATGGACAGCGCCATTGTCGTCGCAGACAAGGATGCGGCCGGACTTAGAGCGCCATATATCCGTGAACCAGCAGGGTTTTTCGTAAATTCGTTCAGACTCATTGTCGTCACTGGACACATCCGATTCCGAGATGACGAAGGAGTAGAAGCTCTCACCGTCGTAATATGCGACCGCGGAAAAGATGGCTCCATCATCCGCGACAACCACGCCGTTCACCGTCACGCTGTAGTCAGCCACGTTAATCTCCTTTAGCGTCTGCGGACGGTACTAGTGACCGTCGGCTTAAACTTGCCGGTAGCGGGCGCACGCGCTTGAGTGCTGGGTTTCTTGCTTTCCGGCCCGCTCATCATCGCCTGGAAATGGATGTCACATATCATCCTCAGGCATTCGATGGCAGGGTGCTCCTTGCCTCTCGGACCATCGGGGATGTTCTTGGCCTTTTTCATCGCTTCCATGTTGGCTTCGCGCACTTCCTCGTAGGTCGGGTTCGTGCCCTTTGCACGCTGCGCTTTCGCCCATTCACCTTGCGCCGCCGTCTTGCGGCCGTGTTCCGTATTGGGATCGGTGGCGTCTTCAATACAGACGCAGGGCGCGTCGTTCATAGTGTAGCTCGGCGTCGTGGCGATCGCCTGACCGCCGCGCGAATTCTGGAAACAGGCGTTCTGCAGGATATGGTCTGACTGTTGGTTCGACGCACATTCCTTGCTGGCGTCACCATAACGGTGCACCTTCATGCCGAGCTTTGCTAGGATGGAGGCGCAGGACGCCCTTCCGACCTTCAGTTTTCCAATCTTCGGCCAAGGCGGGGCGTTGCCGGTTGGAGAGGCATGATTGTTGGTGGATACATCAGTCATGCGGCTGACAGGTTCGCCATCAGCCTTCACGTCGCTTGACCAGGCGACTGCATATTCCTTTCCGGTATTGACCGACGTTATGACGCCCTTTTTTGCCGCGCAGCCGGCCTCGGTGCCGCTGGTCTTGGTGTAGTAAGATTTGTTCTTCTGCGTGATGTTCTCGCCGCCGATCTTGACGGTGCCAGTGCCGTTGTCAGTGTCGGAATCAAGACCGAAGGACGGGTAGGGGATGGGTATGCCAGGCGGTGTTGCCGGGTTTTCCGGCGGTGTGAAGCAGACGTCCGGAAAAGCTGCAATCACCTTGTTGGACTGCGCCTTGCAGGCAACTTCGAGGCTGTTCGCGTAGACCGTCATCAGGCGGCCCTCACAGCAAGAATTGCCGCGCCGCAAGCACCCGCATCGTTGGATGCCTCGATCAGCACCGGGGTTCCTGCGGCGTAACCTTTGCGCGCCGCGGTGAACGCCATGCCGATCATCAGCGGAACGGCGGCAGCACCGATGTTGCCAAGAGATTCACCTGGCGACCAGAGATCTTGGAAGTCATGCCTGCCCCGCAGCAGCCGCAGACTTGCGAGCGCGGTCTGCTTGAACCAGTATTGCTCGCCAATGAGGTCGGCGATGCGATAGCCAAGCCGGTTCATCTCGATGCCGGTTTCTTTGAAGGCCATGCTATAGGCGGAGGTCATGCCATCGCCACGCAGCGGCAGATCCTCGACGTTATAGATCGATGCCTGCTCGGACGACAAGCCAAGTCCGAAGAGGCGAAAGCCGCCGCGCTGCGACTGTGTGCACAAAATAGCAGAGGCGGCCTCGCCCGGAATGAAGCCGTTTGGATTGTCTGTCGTAAGCAGGCGATTTTCGCCAAGATAGTAGGCGATCGCCGGGGCAGTCAGGTAGCTGTCGACGCCTGCGATCATGACATAGGGTGCTTCGCCCGAGACGATCATTCTGCGTGCCTGATCGAGTGCTACATGTCCGGAAGGACGGCCATGCGCGACGACACGAGAGCGCATACGAGGCTCGATTTCGACAATCTCGGCTATGCTGCGAAGCAGGCCCGCGCTGTCGCCAGTAGGATTTCCGGGGCGGTCCTTTTCCGCAAGGCAAAGGATGAGCGCGGTCTGGCCGCGCGCCTGCGGGATGCTTTCGAAAGCTTCGCAGATTGCGCCGGCGGCGAGGTGGGCCATGCGCTTCTCGCTGATCCAGCTGCGCGGCAGCGGCACCGGCGCGCCGATCAGCAAATCGGTGCCAGATCCGACGAAACGTGTCTCCTGGAAGCCGTCAAGCCTCGCACGCATCGCCGCACACGCGGATGGTGCGTCCAGACCGACCGCGGTCACCATGCCGATCGAGGCGATGTCGATGGCCGCGTTCATGCGTCTTCGACCTCATCTATGGGCGCGGTTCCATCGGCGCGGACATAATCCCGGCCGGCAGCGCGGGCGCGCAGCATCGACTCCGTTGGCGGGCCAACCCAGCACTCGGTGAAGTCGAGGATCGTGCGGTAGATCCGCTGCGAGACGCGCCAGACCAGCGAGAAACGGCGGTTCTCCGGGTCGATCAAGACCGTGTCGGGGAGAAGGTCGGTCTCCAGGGCTTTTACTTGCCCTTTGAACAAGGTGATAGGCAGCGTACTTTTCGGCAAGCGGAAGCTCACGCGGCCTTCGGGCGTCAGGTTGACCAACTGGACCTCTTCAGCGCCGCGAGGAGAATCGATCTGCTGGTCGGGCGGCGCCATCTGAAAGTAGCGCTCGTCGAAATCCTGCGGCAGGAAAGGGAAGACATTGTCGATCCAATTCTGGTCGTAGGTGCCGCCATACTCGATCCGGCCCGGCCAGCCGCGGCCCATCGGGCCAAAGCTCATCGGCTTGTAGTCACCGAAGGGAGAGCGGATGTCTTCGCCGACAGCTTGCGTGTTCGGTAGCCGCAGGCCGGGGATGAGGCGCTGGTTCTTGGTCCGGGACCAGCCGGTTCCGACCGGGTTGTATTTGTAGCTGGCGGGGAGCTTGTCCTCCGCGTCCAGCCTGTCGACGCCGCCCCAAGCAACGTCGTAGGAGATGGGGAGTTTCAGGAAGGGCTGCGGCGACGTGGCTGTAAAGACCGGGCCGATTGAGCGCCATTCGCGGTGGCCGACGACCTCGAAAAGTTTTGACCAATTGCCAACCTTGATGCCGACGGGCACGCGCTCGGCTGGTCGTCCGCCCGGCGCATAGGCGCAGCCATTGGCGATCACGTCGCAGCGCGGTTTGCGGAAGGCGAAGTCGGTCTCCCACAGCGTGGCCGAGTAACCAGGCACGCCGGTTTGTGTGTCGGCCATCACCAGCGGCATCTGTTCCGCCGATTTTTGCGCCAGTCCGCCCGGCATGACGGGGAAGTCGAACGTGCCTTTGACAACCACGACGATCCACTCACGGCCGTCCTTGTCCATGCCCATGGTAAATTGGTGCTGATACCCCATCTGGTTCCAGATCTGCATCAACTGGTCTCCCAACTGGCGGCCAGGATCTGCTCGAGCGTCGCTTGCGGCGATTGCGGGTCGATGTCGAAAATGTCCGAACGGGCTGTCCACATCACCATGTCGCTGATGACCTCATCGCCCGGCTCGACCGGCGGCGCCGCCAGTCCAGCGAGCACGGCATCCAGTTCGTCGGGCGTCAGCTCGCCGTTCTGGGCGGCGATGGCCGCCTCCTCGATGCTGGAAAACCAGGCCTCGGCGTCAGCCAGCCGAACCGGAGCTTCTGCAAGCTGCGCGACCACACTCAAAGGGAATTTTCTGCCAACCCTGTCGGCGCTCTGCAAAATGATGCCTGCCGATGCGCCGAAGGAAGCCGGGCCAGCCAGAAAGCGCAGCGCGGTTGTGTTTGGCCAAAATTCCGAGCCAAACAGTGGCACGAGATGCTGCGCCAGCCAGCGGTCCCAGACGCGAACAAAGTCCCCGCTTAGCCGCCGCGTCACGAAATCGCCCGTGGCGGGGATCTTGCCGTAAAAGCCGGGCAGGTTCATATCTGCGGCGGACATGAGAATTTCTTGAACATCTGGAGGTTGTAGGGATTTTCGACGCTGGCGGCCTTGAGTTCGAAATCGGCGTACATGCCTTTCGTCCCCAGGCGCAGGCTGTAGACATCGGACAACGAGGTCCCGGTGAATCGGCCGCTGCGCAGTATCCTCAGCCACGCCCAGCTGCCGGTTTCGTTGAGCATGATCTCAGGTGATCCATCGATGGGCTGGAATGCGAGCGAGATGACCCCGGTGCCGTCCTTGCCGGGCCACGTCATCGGTTGCGGCCGCGTCGCGTTGTTGAAGTAGACGAGGGTCTGGCCATCGAGATTGAGCGTCACGCGCGTGACGTTCGGAGACAGGTCTTTCGGCTCGAGCGTGAAGCTCATCACCGGGCCCGTGCCACCGGGAAAGAGATCGTCGCGGATCCGCCTGGCCTGCTCGAACGCGGCCAGCGCCGAAGGGTCGAGGCCAAAGTCGGCACGCCATTTCCACGGCTGGCTGGCGGTGTCCACGTAGCTGATCAAATGGTCGTTGATGAAGGCATCGATCAGCCCGGCTGGTCCGAACAGGCGGGCGAAATCACGCACATTGACGTCCACCGCGCTGTCGGGACTGAACGGATAGCGGTCGTTGAGCGCCGCCTGGCAGAAAGGCAGGATGTCGGCGCGCCAGATCGCGTTGAGCTCCGAGGTGACCGCCTTCTGCGTCAACCCGCTGGTGTCGCCGGCGACACCGCCGAGCCAGTCGTCGATCGGATCGGGCAGGATCTGCGCTTGCCTGGCAACCGCCCCCGTCAGCTCGGCGAGGCCGCCCTGCTTCTTGATGGCGTCCTGGGGGTCAGGATTGGCCGTGACCGTCTGCAGCACGTTGGACAACGCCGTCAGTGCCACCACTGCGGCGTCGAGTGCCGGCGGCTGGCCGTCGACCTCGGCGATTGCACCCTTGAGGGGCTTGAAGTGCTCGGCCACCAGATTGCCGGTAAGGTCCACCTCGTCGGCTGAGCCCGCGCGTGGAAGCAGCTTTGCCCCCGTTTTCACGATCTTGCCAAGTTTGCCGAGTTTGCCGAGCAGTTTCGAGCCCTTGGCCGCAGCCTTGTCGTCGGCCGGCGATTCATCGGACCGGGTAAGGTCGGTCTCCTGAACGACCGCGGTGAGCAGACGTTTCAATGCTGAATCGGCGCTGGAGAGATCCTTCAGATTCTCACTGGCGACATTGAGATCGGTCAACGGCGCCAGCCTCATATCGCGCAGGAAGCTGTCCCACTGCGCGATATAGTCATCGTAGTAGAGCTTCAGGATGTCCTCGGACAACGCCGAGACCGAGGTTTCGGAATTCTCCGAACAGCCGCCGGCGAAAACGGCACGATCGAGTGCCGCTTGTGCAGCCACGTCCTCGATACGGTCTAGAACGGCGTCATGGAAGCCTGCATAGGTGAATGCTCCCGAAATGCCGACGCGAAGCGTCTTGTCGGAACGCCGCGCAAAGACCTTGCCCCCGTTGGGACCGGCGAAATTCGCCGGGATCCACTCCTTCAGCCCGGCCACCGCCGGATCGGCCAGTAACTGCTTGTAGGCGCGCGCCGGCAACGAAATCGTGCACACCGTTTTCAGCGCTTCGGCAACCAGGGCCTGGTCGGGCGCGATATAGCTTTCGTCGACCGCCATCCGGCGGATGGCGGCAAGCTGATGCTCTTCCGCATCGGCGGTTGGAAATGGTGCCGCGGCGGCGAATTCGGGCAGGCTGTTAACCCACCAGTTCTGGGCGAAATCCGTGTCCATCTGCGACAGACCCGTCATCATGCGATAGGTCTTGAGAGCGCCGAGCATGAAATCCGGATCGCGGATCTGCCGCCACATGGTCGCCTCGAGCAGTGCGACCATCCGTGGCTCGAGAACATTGCGCAGAGCATGATCGTACGTGTCTGCCTGTGCCCGCACCAGCTCCGCCGAGGCCGATGGGCCTAGCAGATCCTGGGCCGCGCCCGGCGGTGTTGTCCGGGCACTAGCGACAGCGTCCATCGCCTCGAGCGCGCCGTCGATGGCAGGTTGCTCCACCGATGCCGGGTTTGCGGCAGCAGAGGTCAGCGGTGTTTGCAGGGCCTCGAATTGGCTCGCCTGGGCAGTAATCGCGTTGCGGTTGTCAAAATAGGACCAGGTAAACAGTCCGCCGGCCAGCAAGGCCGCCGCCGCGCATGCAGCCGCCGCACCCCGCCAGATCCAAGCGCGGCGGCGTTGCGCCAGCGGATCGAAGGTGCCGAGGCCTGCTTCCTTGAAGACGACTTCGGTGAGCAGGTTCTTCAGGAAGAAGCTGCGTTTCTCGACCCTTTGCGCGGGCAGGGTCCGCCGTGGCGGGAGGCCGAAGGACGACGATAGCGCCGCGGTCAGCCGGTCGATCGGCGCCCCTACCTGCGTCGCCGATGTCAGATAGAGGCCGCGCAGCCATGCAGCCTCTTCATACCGGCTTTGGCCGAACATCGCCTCGACCAGCACCTGGATCGGTTCGGACAGGCTGGACAGCTGGGCAGGAAATCTGAAGATTTCGGCGCGGGCGGCGAGTTTGTCCTCGTCTTCCAGGCGCGGCACAAGCCGCCGCTCGAGTTCCGTCGCCAGCGTTGAAATCTCGCGTTCGATGGTCTTGGCATCGATGCGCGCATCCAGCGCGAAGGTCGTTCCCCAGACCTGTTCGCGCGAGGCGGTGGACAGGCCGCCGAAGAAAGCCTCGAAACCCTTGATCAGATCGGCCTTGGTCAGCATCAGATAGACCGGAAGGCGGATTTCGAGCCGGTCGTTGAGTTCGGCCAGTCGGCGGCGGATCTTGCGGCCATGCGCCTTGATTGCTTCGTCGCCGTCCGAAAGCACGTCGATCGAAAGCGCGACGATCACACCATTGAGGGCGCGGCGGCCGCGATGCTTCTTCAAAAGGTCGAGGAAGCCCAGCCATTCCGCCGCGTCGACATCGGGCTGGCTCTCCTGCTGCACATAGCGGCCGGCGGTGTCGATTAGGACCGCGCTCTCGGAAAAGAACCAGTCGCAGTTGCGCGTGCCACCGACCCCCTGCAGGTCGTCGGTGAGGTCGATCGGAAAATTCAGTCCGGACTGCCGCAGGGCCGTGGTCTTGCCGGTGGCCGGCGGCCCGACGATCACATACCATGGCATCTCGCGCAGAAACTTGCGTCCGCCCAGCTTGCGGCGCTTCAGTTCGGCCATCACCTCGGCAAACTTGGCACCCACCGCGGCGACGTTCTCTTCGCCGGGGCCGAGCGGCTTTTCCACCGCCGGCGCGGCGATCTCCGCAACGAACATGCGGTTGGCGCGGATCGCCCGGCGTTCGGCGACGATCAGCCAGATCAGCCAGAAGATGACCAGCAGCGCAATGATGACGATGCGCACATTTTCGGAGGCGAATGGTTCATAGGGGCCGACCCTGACGATCGGACCGAATACCCAGATGACCAGGGAAAGCAGCGTGATGCCGATCAGCGTCCACAGCCAGCGCGATGTCAGAACCGCCCAGAGGAAGCGCAGGATGAACATCTCACAGCCTCTTTTCGACGAGCACCTCGACGCGGCGGTTCAAGGCTCGCCCCTCGCGCGTGCTGTCGCTGGCCACCGGGTCGGTGGCGGCGCGACCCTCGGAATGAACGCGGTCCTGCGGCACCCCGTTCTGGACCAGCATGTCGGCGATCGTCTGGGCACGCGCCTCCGACAGGCGCTGGTTGGTCGACAGCGGATTGGTCTTTTGCAAGGGTACGCCGTCCGTATGACCGATCACCGTGATGTTCCCGATCAACTCCTGATTGGCGAGGATCACCTTGGCGATCGAACCGATCAGCGGCTCGAAGCCGTCGCTCAGTTGCGGCCGCGACGACTGGAACAGTTCGGGGTTGGAGGCCTGGATGATCAGCTTGGCCAGCGAAACGCTCTCGGTGCCGCTGAGGGCGGACTTGAGGTCGGCCGGCGCACCTGCCTGGAATTCCGGCAACAGGGCAAAATCCACTTTCTCCGGCGGCGGGGCGTCGACCTTGGGCGAGGTCCGGGTGATGCTCCCGCGTTCAGGCGGCGGCAATGCGCGCACAAGGGCTGATAGTTCGACCGCCTGGCTGCTCAGTCCGATCGACAGCCCGATATGGATGGCCGTGGCGACGACCGCCGCGCCGAGCGCCATGACCCAGATCGGCACGATGAAGCGTTGCGGCTCGTCGGATGCGATCACGCCCTTCCAATTTGGCGACAGCGGCGCGCCTTCGGCGTCGGCATCGCGCAGGAAGCGTGCCGCCGCCACGCGAACCGCGTTGAGCGAGCGGTCGCCTGAGCGGCCGGGCACCCGATATTTGCCGCGGAAGCCGAGCGCCATGCAATTATACTGCAGCTCCAGCAATTCGCGGTCACGGTTGGGATGGCGCTCGAGTTCGTCGAGACGCGTGAAGAACTGCGTGCCGGCATCGACATCGCCGCGCAGCACGACCACGAGGGGCTGCCGCGGCCAGGCGCTGGCCCCGCCCCAGGGCGTGTTCAAAGCGAGATCGTCGAGCAACGCCGCCACCACCCAGGCCGCCTGGTCGGCCCGCTCCAGCGAGGATCCGGTCGCCATCGCCATGTCGCGTGCCCGAACCAGTTCTTCGAGCAATCGGGTGCGCAGCGCTTCCGGGTTCTCCGGCGCCAGTGCGCTTTCAAGCTCGGGCGCAAATTCGAGCAAGGGCGCGAAAGCGTTGACGAGCGCGTTCGGGTGGGTTCGAGACCGCTTGACCGCCGCGCCCGGCAAGAGCGGCGCCATCGGCCGCGGCATCGGCGCGCCGGTCAGCCTTATGCGGGTGCGTTCGCGATCCTCCGACAGTCCGAAAGGATCATCGCGGCTCATCATCTCACCTGTTCACCGAATAGCAGTCCACCTGCGGCTCGCTCGGCAACACGCCCGAAACGCCGATGACGAAGCCGGGGGCATCGAGCAGCGACGCCCAGTGCTCGCTTTTCTGGTCCAGCTCTAGGCACAGCCGGTCGCCATCGTAAGGGATTTCGCGGGGCTGGGAATGCAGTGGCTTCAGCGGAATGCCGGGCAGACGCGATTTCCACAGGCCCTCGAACTGGTCGGCCGAGCCCACGGTCGCCTGGTTGACGAAAATCTTGCGCAGCGCGTCTTCCGACAGCTCCGAACCGACCCGGATAACGATCCGGCTGGCCACCAGCAGCTTCGGATTGTCGATGCGTATTTTCCAGACATTAGTCGAATGCCGCATGACCGGCAGCGCACGCGATTTCGGCTCGATGTAGCGCAGGCTGAGGATGAGCGAGCGCAGCGCATCCGCCAGCGCCATGTAGGCGGGTCCCGGCGCCATGTGATCGTAAGCCGGCAACTCACCCAACCGCCGCGCGCTCGATCCGTAGGTCGCCATCGAACCGGCGAGCCCGGCAAGTTCCAAGTAGAGCTCGGCCGGATGGAAGACGTCCTGCGCCAGCATGTGGGCTAGCCGCGGCCGTGCGGCATTAGCGAGGTTGAGCATCAGCAGGTCTTCGACGCTGCGCCCCGGTCCGCCCATCACCATCTTGCCATGCGCTTCGGCGATCTGGTCAAGGCCCGTGACGACTTCCTGAAGCAATTGCCGATACCAGGCCACCGCGCCGGTCACCAGCGTCGGCGGCAGGAAGGTCTCGTCCAGCGAGACGCCGCCATCGGCTCGAACCCCCTTGAGGTCGGCGATCGGCAAGGCGGTGTAGCCGCCAACCGATTTGCCGGGTGCCAGCAGCAGCGCCTGCGGACGGGCGATTTCGATTTCTTCAGGATCCGAACCGCCCTGGACGGCGTCACGCACTGAAACGATCCGCCCATGGTAGCGCGCTCCCGAGGCGGCGGCGTGTGCGGGATCGAAGCCGACACCGCCGGACGGCTCGAGCGGCAAGGCGACCAGCACCGATCCGGCGCCTGTGTCCGGGGTGACCGGCAACGGTCGCGGTGCGTCCATCATCTCTGGAATGGCGAAAGGTGTCCCATCCGGGAAGATGCCGCGAGCCGACAGGATGGCGACCTGGCCGGCATCGAGCAATGCCTGGTCCAGCGTCAGTTGTTGAAAGCCGAACGTATGCAACTGTCCGGCTTGCAACGCGCCGCGCACCGTCGCCTCGAAAAAGCGATCCTGCTGCTGGAAATGCTGGGTCCGCAGGAAAAGCCCTTCGGACCACAGCACCCTGTTTGCATCGCTCATGCCGCTACTCTCTGCATCGAGCTCCCCCTTGCCCTGGCCGCTAGGCGGAAATACCGCCGCTGCCAAGGGTGACATTGATCGTGAATTTCGATCCCGACGACACCGACTTGGTCGTGCGCCAGTTCCTGCCGGTCGGCTCGCGGATCAGCGCAACGAAGCCCAGCACCGCCGCGTCCGGTTCGACGGTGATGGTCTTGGACGCGGATTTTCCCGGCCCGACGGCGATCTGGTCGGATCCGATGAGATCGCCTGCCAGCGCCGAGCCGGCATCGCCCTGCAGGGCAAAGTAGTCGGCGGAATTGAATTTGCCGGTGCTGCGGAGCCGCATGACGAGAACTGTCACCGGCCGGTCGCCGCCCCCTGGTCCCGGGTTCATGCCGGCCCCGCCGGACACGTTGACGGTGATCACCGAAGGTTTCGGCGGACCGCTCTGGCAAGCCGCAAGCAGTCCAGTCGCGCCCAGGGTAACAACGAATTGACGTCGATCGATCATGTCTCACTCCTCCTCATATGCATCCCGAAAATCGGCGCCGACTTCGCCAAGGAAGCTTTTCTCGGCGCTCTCGGCGATTTCACGATGGCGTCTCTGGTAAAGCTCCCACAGCTTGGCGCTGCGCCCGCCCGCAAGCAGGTTGCCGAGCGCCGAATTTGACTTCAGCTCCTGCTCGATCGCCGCCGGCTCAAACCGGTCGACCATACGTCGCAAAGCGGCCTGCACGCCGCGCCAGGCGCGCACGTGGTGTTGCGCGAGATCGCGAACCGCGTCGGCGATTGCCGCTTCGCCGGCGAGAAATCCGGGGCTGCGCTCGGCGATAAGCGTGACGATGGCGTCGTCGACCGTAGGCAGGAACTTGAGCGGATTGACTTCGGATGCCCCGACCATGGTCTGGGCGACGCGGGCGTTGCCCTTTTCCTCGGCCCGCTTGCGCAGAAGCTGCATCAGGCCTTCCATCATCAGCCGGTATTCGCGGCCGAACTTCTCCATTTCCGCGACACTGTCGCGCCCGGAGAAATCGGCTTCCTCGACACCCATGCCGCGCAGGAATGCGGAGCGAAGCGCCATGTCCCCCAGTTGCGCCGCTGCCGGCAGGCGGGCAGGTTTTGCGGCAGCGCCCGTCCGGGCTGGGGCGTCTGCTGCCTGCACAGGCAGATCCCAGGGATTGGTGGATTGTGGCCGCGAGGCGATGCGCTCACGCTGTCCGTTCGAGCCGACGCCGTTAGCCGAACTTGGAGCGGCCGCTGGTCCGAAACCAAAGTCATCATTGAATTCGGACGGTTTTCCGGCGGCGGGTTCAGTTGGGCGGTTAAGAGAAGGCACCGGGTCGATGCTGAACGGATCCGCGAAGCTTGGCGCAGTGCCAGTTTCGGGATGAGGATCAACGCCCGTCGACCCAGGCGTCGAAACCGGATCGAGGCTGAACGGGTCATCGAAAGCAGGCGAGCTGCGCAGACTGGAAGCAGCACGCTCGAACGCGCCAGCAGCCGGCTGCTCGAACGGGTTGGGCAGATCGGCCGGTCGTGGCCGTCCCGGCTCTTCCTCGACCCTGGCGGAAAAGAAGTCGTCACCGCCGATGCTTATCGGCCGCCGCGATGCCTGCGGCAGGCGTTCGGGAACCGGCTGGCTGGCTACTGCCGGTGCTTGGGCGGTTGGCGTCTGCAGGTCGACATGGACGACATAGTCGCCAAGCCTCAACCGCATGCCGCTTTGAAGGCGCGTCGACTGGCCGGCACCGAGCGGGCTGTCGGAGTCGTTTATGAACAGCCCACTGCTCGACGTGTCGGTGACGAAATAGCCGTCTCGCCCGCCCGTGATCCTGCAATGGGCGCGCGAAACGAACATGTCGGGATCGTTGATCTGCCAGCCTGCGTCGGCGCTGCGGCCGATCACCAGCTCGCCTTCGTCCAGCCGGGTCTGTCGTACCGCCTGGGTGCGTGGCCCTTGCTCCAGCGTCAGCAGCAGGCTCATGCCGCGACCCCCGCCATTTCCGGCCGCCATCCGACAATCGTCCGCAGCCGCAGATCGTCAGCATCGCCCCTTTCGGCGGGCCGCGCAAGCCAGGCGGTCCGGCCGAGCTGGACCGCACCGATACGCGGCGGCGGCACGGCTTCGCGCGCCAGCACGATGCGCAGGTCGACGTCGAGCGTCTCCCCGACCATGTCGCGAACCGCCTGCTTGAACAGTTTGAGGCGCGAGCCTCCCGGCAGCAACGCCTTGAACTCTTCAAAACCGAGTGGGCCGACGCGCAGCTCGATCCTGCTTTGGCGGTTGAAAACGCGCGGGCCGATCGTCGCTCCCCGGCCAAGACCCGCATAGGCTTTCGCGAGGCGCGTCTGCAGCCCGATCGGAATCGTTATCCAGGCGGCGATGAATTCCTTGATTTGAACCGGCACCTTGAAGGCTTCCGCCAGGAACAACGTCAGCCGTTCCGGACCATCGATCTGACTGGCGAGCGAAGCGGCTTGCCGAAGCTTGACGGTGTCGAGATCAGGGTTCTGGGTACCGGGAAGCCCGATCCCCGCCATCGCTTCAAGCATGGCGCGAACGCGGCCGCCGACCGCGCGCTCGACCTGAACCGCCGGATGGGCATCCGCCCAGGCGCGGTAGTAGAGCGCAATCATGCGGTGCTGAAGGATGTTAACGAAGTCAACGAAGGTCGTGTCGCTGGTCTGCTGTGCATCGGCGCCGGAGAACCAACGCTGCGACAGGCGGTCGAGCACCCAGCGCGTCAGATGCAGCGGCATTGGCCCCTCAGGTCCCAACAGACCGAGATTTGCAATCGTGACCCGGGCCGGTGCCTTGTCGCTGGCCTCGCGAAATTGCACCAGGTCCCGCGCGGAAAAGGCCAGCCGCACATGCTGGCCGAGCCTTGCCGGCTCGCGGTCGGGGCGTCCGGAATGGCCGAACAGGCCGCTCCGCTGTTCGAGACGGCGCAGCAATTCGAAAAAGTCGAATGCTTCAGACAGACCTTCGGCCCGGTCCGGGCCGGCCTTGTCTAGATCAGGCGTCTTGTCTAGATCAGGTAGCGATTGCCGGGCGTCATCGGCCATGGCACATCCTCCTGCTTCTGCAGCAGCCGCGTGCGGGTTCGCACGAAGCCGTTTATTCCGGCATGACGGGCAAACAGCCGCGCCAGCAAGGCCGACAGCAGCAAGGTGCTTTGCCCGGCCAGCACCGACTGATCGACATGCAGCGTCACTTCAGTGCCACGTCCGAAGCACATCGGCCCGTCGATCTGCAGTCGCTCGATGACCGACCGCGAGTCGATGCGCACGATCGAATGCACGTTGCGGGCAAGGCTTGGATCGCCCCGGTCGGCATAAAGATCGAGCAGCGCATGCAGCGGATCGACGCCGCGGCCGTCCTTGGCAAGGCTCAAGAAATTGAGCGCCAGCTGCGCCACCAGTCGCCAGGCGAGATCGTCGGCTCGGGATTCACCATCGGCTCCGGCGGGCAGTGCCGCGGGGATGGCCGGCTGCGGTGGACGCAACGCGCCGAGCAGCCGGACGGATTCGACCGGATCACCGGCCTCCAGCGTCAAGGTCGGATTGTCGTCGAGGAGCGGCAGGTCGCGGTTGGTGCAAAGCGCCATGATGTCGAGACGCTTCAACGGCCGGTTCGCGGGGCTTCCAAGCGGCCGCGATACGGCCAGGAAAACGTCGTCCCCGGTATATGAGGTGCGGGTCAGGCCGTCACGCCGTTCATCCTCCGTTGCCCGGCGTGGGCGCCGCTCCGTCGAATATACCCAGCCGCTGCTGCGGTTCTGCCCGAGGCTGAACAGCTCCGGTATCTCGGCGTCGCTGCCTTCACTGTCGGCATCCTCGACGCGCAGGACCCGATAGATCTCGAAGTCGCGCGCCCGCGTGCGGTCGGCGTGCAACACCTGCCGCGTCTTGCGTTGATCGAGCTCGACGACGTTGCACTCACGCTCGAACAGATTGATGATCGGCGTCGCGAAAAGCTCGAAATCAGCCGGCGTCAGGTCGGCGAGTTCGGGAACCGGGCGGCGGAACAGGAAGATGATCTCCAGTCCGGCCTCACATTTGCGCACCACCTGTTGCAGTCCCATGACCCGCGCATAGTGAAAGCGCTCCGGCATGATGAAGTATTCGCGCAGCAGGCGGTAGCCTTCGAATGTCGGGCGGGTGCGCGGCATCAAGGCCTCGTCGTCGCTGATGCCGACCATTTCGGGTGCCGGCAAGGGCGACAGCCGGTTGGTCTTGCCTTCCGGTCGTGCGCCAATGGCCACGCAAGCGCCGAAAATAGCGTCGAACAGAAGCGGCGCCTTGGTGCGTCCAGCAAAATAGAGGTCGAGTTGGTCGAGCGCCAATTCGTCGAGTTTGCCTTTTCCGGTCCGCGTCAGCGCGAGGCGCAGCGCCGCCTCGCCGGCGATGCCGCCGATCGGTCCGATGCCGGCCGCCGCCAGCGCGCTGCGATCCTGAAAATAACTGACCGAAGTGATCGCTATCGGCCATAAGGTCATGTCCTGTGCGGTCGAGAAGGTGCAGCGCGTCGACAGGCCGGGTTGCAGGCTGGAGACCAGCCGCGTGTTGCGCTTGACGACGTGGCCGGCCGGCATGATCTGCACCTGCTGTCCGGGTTTCAGCACCGCCATCGCCGTTGCCGGCGCCGGTGTGACGAGATCAGGATAGAGGACATCGAGTACGCTGCGCGAAAATCGCGAGCGCTCGGCGTCGACCTTTAGTCGGGTACGCGCGGCGAGGAAGGCGACACCGTCCAGCAGCCGTTCGACATAAGGATCCGGGCAGGGCACCGTATCGAGGGAGAGGTTGCGCGCCACCGCCGGATGCATGTCGGCGAATTCCGCCGCAAGGCCGCGGATATGGGTCAGTTCCTCCTCGTAATATTCGACGAAGACCCGGTCCATCTCAGGCATCCCTAATTTCGGTCCGCGCCAAGCCGTTGTCGAGATTGATCGTGGTGCGCAGGCGCATGCGTTCCGGTGTGGGCGTCATGATCAGCACGGCGTCTATCTCGATCTTCAGGCCCACGGTCTTGTCGCCAAGGGTGACGCTAACCTTCGTCGCGCTTTCCTTGAGCCGGGGCTCGAAGGTGGCGAGCACCGAGCGGATTTCGCGCGCCAGCACGTCGCGGTCGAAGTCGCGGGACGACCGGCCCGAGAAGGAAGGCACGCCGTAATTGACCACGCTTCGACGCACCTCCGGAAAATCGGTGAGCGACGGCGGATTGTCCGCCATCTGCTCGTTTTCCAGGTCGGAAAGCAGCGGCGTGGCCTCGAAGCGCTCGGTGTTGAACAGCGCCTCAATGTCGCGCCGCACTGCTTCCCGGAGCACGCGGGCCGATACCACCACACCACGGCTTTCGATTTCGACGCGGTGCTGGGCCTGAAGGGCCAGGCGGTGCAGACGCCGTTTCTGGTCGGGCGTCAGCTCCGCATCGGCGTCGATGGTCCGCGCACTGCCGGCAACGAGTGTATCGAGACGGTCCGCGCCAAGCTCGTCCAGAAGGACATGGCGCAGCCCATCTATTTCCGAGGTCAGGCCCGGCAGGTCGTTGACGAGGCGATCCCATAGCGAAGGCTGCACAGCCTCGCTTTTTGCCCGCAAGCCGCCGGCGATCTGCTGCTTGCCCGCGCCGGGCCGCCGAACCTCACTTGCCGACATAGACATCCATTTCGGCTTCATCATTGCCGTCATAGACGAACTTGATCTTTTTGTAGGCGAAGCTGACCTCTTCCTGGATCAGATCGGCCTCGTCCTCGGCCTGCGACATCTCGTATTCCATGATCGAGGCGTCTGTGAGGGTGACGACCAGGTAGTCCTTGGTCTCGCCGTCGATGGTCCGCCGTGCGGAGAACACCACTTCATCCAGCGCCTTGTTCTCGAACAAAGCCTTTTTCAGGTAGGGCGAGGATTTGTCGTAGTGCTTGATGAACTTGATCATGCCCATCGAGACGCGGCCACGGCGTGACAGCGAATTCGGATCATAAGGTGCGACCATCTTGTAGTCGACGCCATGGATTTCGATCTCGTCATCGTGGCCGTCGCGGGTGCTGGGGCCTTTGATATCGGGAACCTTCAGAAAACCATCAATCTTGACTGGCATTGTCTTTCTCCACCGCTTTCAAACAAAACAAAGTCCGTTGGTGCAAATCAGGTCTTCACGGATGGCAGTTCCGATACCAGCCGCAGCGAGGCGTTGATGCCTTCCAACTGGTAGTGCGGGCGCAGGTAGAAGCGGGCGTTGTAGTAGCCCGGCCGTCCTTCCACGCTGTCGACCTGGACTTCGGCCGCCGCAAGCGGGCGCTTGGCGCGCGCCTTGTCGTCGGCAAAGGCCGGGTTGGCCAGCACGTAGCGGTTGATCCACTCGGTCAGCCAGATCTGCATGTCGGAGCGCTCCTTGAACGAGCCGACCTTGTCGCGCGCAATCGCCTTGAGGTAGTGCGCGAAACGCGAGACCGGGAAGAGATAGGGCAGGTTAGCGCTCAGCCTTTCGTTCGACTGTGCATCGGGGTCGACCAGCCGGCCGGCGCGCGTCTCGTCGTCCTGCAGCGAATGGGCGCCGATGAAGGCGGCCAGATCGGTATTCTTTCGATGCAGGATCGGCATCAGGCCGAGCTTGGCCAGTTCGGCCTCGCGCCGATCGTCGATGGCGACTTCGGTCGGACATTTCATGGCGATCGAGCCATCATCGGTGGGGAAGCTGTGGACCGGCAAATTGAGCACAGTGCCGCCATTCTCGACGCCGCGGATCTGCGTGCCCCAGCCGAAAAGCTTGTGGCTGCGGTTGATGTTGACGCCCATCGGGAAGGCGGCGTTCATCCAGACATATTTGTTGTGATCGCCCTCCACCTCTTCCTCGAAGGTGAAGCCCTTCACCGGAACGGTATCCGTGCCATAGGGCAATCTGGCCAGAACGCGGGGCATGGTCAAGCCGATATAGCGGGCGTCCTCGCTCTCGCGCAGCGACTGCCACGAGGCATAGGCCGGGTTGGAGACGATTTGCTGCAAGTCTTGCGGGTTCGGCAATTCCTGCCAGCTGTCCATGCGGAACAGGCGCGGCGAGGCGGCTGCGATAAACGGCGTGTGCGCCGAGGCGCAGATGCCGGAGATGTTGCGCAGCAGACCGACGTCGCGCGGGTGGTTGGAGAATTCATAGGCGCCGATCACACAGCCGATCGGCTCGCCGCCCAGCATCGAATACTCGTCCGTATAGACCTTCTTGAAGATCGGGCTCTGGTCCCACATCTGACCTTCATAGTCTTCGAGCGTGTCGGCCAGCTGCTCCTTGGAGATGTTCATCACCCGGATCTTCAGCTTCTGATCCGTCTCGGTGTTGTTGACGAGATACCAGAGGCCCCGCCATGTGCCTTCCATTTCGCGCACTTCCGGTGCGTGCAGGATCTCGTTGACCTGTGTCGTCAGCATCTTGTCGATGCCGGCTATCAGCGACTTGATCGACTTGATCGCATTGGACGAGATGGTCGTGGTATCCGAACGCGATTGCGCAGCGAGCGCGAGATTGCGCACGAGTTGTTGCAGCTTCTCGCTGTCGTCCTTCTTGACCTTGAAATCCTTCTCGAGGAGCCCGCTGAATTCTCCGAGGTCGATGGCTTCGGCCTCAGCGGCGATTGCGGCAGTCTTTTGCTGTTCGGCCATGATCTACTCCCCTGTCTTGTCGTCGTCGGCGAGTGCCTGGCTGGCGATCTTGCCAAGCAGCGGCTCGTTGTTCAGAAGCTGCGCAATGCGTTTCTCGGCGTCTACGCGGCCATCCATGAAGCCGAGCAACTCCTCGAGCTGACGACGCATCTTGAGGATCTCGGCCAGTTGCGGCACCTGCTCGGCGATCTTGTCCGGAGCGAAATCGCCTATTTTGGAAAATGTAAGATCGAGCGCCAGTTCCTCGTCGCGCTCCTGACCTTCGGCCTGCGGCAGCGTGTTCTTCACCCGGGCTTTGACGCGGGGCCCAAGCGCCTCCATGAACTTGGGGAAGCGGTTCGCATCGGTCTCGACAAAGGAGCGGTCCAGCACCGACTTCGATGCTTCCTTGGTCTGCGAAGCACCGGAAAGGGCGGCCATCACGCCCATGACGAACGGCAGTTCGATCGTTGTCGGGCTACCGTAGGTTTCCACATCGTAGGCGATCTGCACCCGCGGCGCGCGATTTCGTTCGATGACCTTCGCTTTGCTTTCGGCTGGCATGTGCTGTTACCTTTCATCCTTCTGAGCCGTCTTCTTGACATCGGGAACGCCGGCAAGGAGCCGGAATTCCTTCAGCCCCGACGGGGCGAGATCTTCCATCAGTTCAACGAAATCCATATGCACCATCCGGCGCACACGCCGCGCCAGATGCGGTATAGGGCTCGACGGTTCGGTGCGGTCATAGAAGGCGACGACGAGGTCGAGGCATTTCACCACGTCGTCGCGCGAGGAGATGCGGTCGGGAAGCCCCGTGCTCGCGTCCGCGTAGCTTGCCACACTTGCCATAGTGTCGGCTCCATGACCGTTGCGAGCAGTCGCTGCCGGTTCCGCCGGCGTGACCGGCCTGGCCGTGCCATTCGCCACGGCGCCGGCTGCCGAATTCCGTTCGAGGGTGGTCAGCAAGCGCTGCAGAAACCGTTTTAAGTCCGGAACAGGAGCGCCGCCCCCGTCGAGGCGAGCGTTGAGGGCGGTTTCGACCGCATCAAGAGCCGCGATCGCTGCCCGGGCGTCAGCGACGAGTGAAACCATCTCTGCGTTGGCTTGATCCATCTGTGCCGCACATCCGGCACGCACCCTGTTCAAGAGTTGCCCATGCGCGCTGACCAGTGTGGCCTTCTCCGCCGTGTTCAATCCCGAGGCGGCTTCCTGGAGCATGACACGGTCGTCGAGCGCGGCTTGTTCCAGGTCGCGTCCGCTGATCGGCCCGATCGAGCGTGGCGTAAAGAAAATCATCTGCCGCAGGTTCGCCAACAGCCCGTCCTGGCCATTCTGGAGATCGAGCAGTGCGTTGATCCGGCGCAAGGCGGCCTCGCGCGGTGAAGCGTTGGGCCGCAGGGCCGGATGCATGGTTTCCCAATGCTGATCAAAGGTCTGCGCAATAAGGGTCAGGCCTTGCGCCAGCCCGGCCAGTCCGTCTTCATTGGCCAGCGCGCGCGTGACAATGACGAGCAGGCGCAGGTCCCGGCCATGCGCGCGCAATTCCGTCGCCTTTGCCAGCACCGCGGACCAGTCGACTGGAATGGTGCTTTGCGAAGTGGGCTTGTTGTTGCCGTCGTGGACGACCTTGACCTCGGGCTCGGTCCGACGCTCCAGCTCATGAAAAGCCGGGTCGTTGCGCAAATCCTCCCCTGACGGATTTTCACCGTCGAGCGGAGTAAGCCAGAGTGCGACATCAATCACACCAACCCCCAGCGACCGGCCCTCAAACCGTACGTGACCCAACGTTATCACACCGTTGTGCTTTACCACAATTCGACGACTGCTTAAAAATTAACAGAAGCTTAAATGCCGCCGCCTCTTGAGCGTGATTGCCGAGCCCCGATTGTGAAATGCAATGCATGGAGGCCGGCAATCCCGTGGTTATTTGCGGCTGGTGGTGCGGGACTTTCCACAAACGCGAGGTAGCGGCTGAGCCGCGTATCGAGCCTCGTCCATCACGCGCTTTGTCAAGTGACGGCTTATGTGGCAGGTTATGGACTGGCAGATTGCAGGAGCACGTTCGATGGAACAGCGCCGGTCATCGCAGACCTTCAAACGCAAGGAACTGGTCGGCAAGCTCAATCCTGTTGGCCTGCGCGCCTTCAAGGCTGCAGCAGACACCGCCAAACTGCGCGGCAATCCTTACGTCGAACTCGTCCACTTCATCGAGCAACTGGTGCTCTCCGACCGTTCAGATGTGCAAATGATCATTGCCGAGGCCGGGATCGATGTCAGCCGGCTAACGGCGGACATGACCAGCGCCGTCGACAAGCTGCCTTACGGTGCCACTTCTGTGGAGGAAATGTCCGAGCATATCTTTCAAGCCATTCACGACGCTTGGAGTCTGGCGACACTGGAATTCGGCGTGGAGGAGGTCCGCAGCGCCCACATCTTGCTTGCCTGCCTGAAGACGCCGGTGCTGGAAGGCCTGGTGTCGAAGATCAGCGGTGAGTTTGACAAGATCAATGCGGATGCTGTCATCGCGCGGTTCGCTGACGTTGTCGAAGGCTCCCTGGAAGGCGGTGCCGCCGCCAGCAGGTCTCCCGCTGCAGAGGCACCGCAGCGGGCTTCGGGCGGAGATTCGGCGCTGGCGAAATATGCCACCGACCTGACCCAGCGCGCCCGCGACGGCAAAATCGACCCTGTTGTCGGCCGCGATCCGGAGATCAGGCAGATCGTCGATATCCTGATGCGACGGCGGCAAAACAATCCGATCCTGACCGGCGAGGCTGGAGTCGGCAAGACCGCGGTCGTTGAAGGTTTTGCCTTGCGCATCGCCCAGGACGATGTGCCGCCCACACTGCAAGGCGTCAGTGTACGCATGCTTGATGTCGGATTGATGCAGGCGGGAGCAAGCGTAAAGGGTGAGTTCGAAAAACGACTGAAAGCTGTCATTGATGAGGTGCAGTCGTCCGAGACCCCAGTCATCCTCTTCATCGATGAGGCCCACACCTTGATCGGCGCCGGCGGCGCTGCTGGAACCGGCGACGCGGCCAATCTCCTGAAGCCCGCGCTGGCGCGCGGCGAACTTCGCACCATCGCGGCAACGACCTGGGCCGAATACAAGCAGCACATCGAGAAGGACCCGGCGCTGACCCGCCGTTTCCAAGTGGTCAAGATCGAAGAGCCGTCGGAGGCGGTGGCCGTTCTGATGTTACGCGGTGTGGCTGGGGTCCTGGAGCAGCACCACAAGGTGCAGATACTCGATGAGGCGATCGAAGCGGCGGTCGGCCTGTCGCATCGCTATATCCCGGCACGGCAACTGCCTGATAAGGCCGTGAGCCTTCTCGACACCGCCTGCGCCCGTGTCGCCATATCGCAGCACGCCACGCCGCCCGAGGTCGAGGACATCATGCGCCGCCGCCAGGCGCTGGAGGTCGAGCGCGGCATCATCGGTCGCGAGGCCGCGATCGGCATCGAGGTCGCCGACCGGCAGGCGCGCGTCGAGACCGGGCTTGCCGAAACCAAGGTCACCCTGGCCGTAGCGCAGCAGCGCTGGGATCGTGAAAAGGCACTTGTCGCCGAGATCCTCGAATTACGCGCCAAGCTGCGCGGCGAAGGAGTCCCGCTCGATGCGGCGGCTGCCGCTGAGGCCGATACCGAAACGGCAGCGGCGGACGCAGAACGGACCAAGGTGCCCAAGACTGAGCCGCCCAAGGCTGAAACGGCGAAGGCGGAAACCACGAATACCAAAACAGCTAAAGCCAAGGCCGCGAATACCGATGCGGAGACACCGGACGCTGCCGACCCATCTGATCCTGCCGCCGATCTCGCCCGGTTGCGCGAGCTGATGGCCGAGCTGGCCGAGGCACAAGGCGAAACACCGTTGATCCTGCCATCGGTAGACCGCAACGCAGTGGCCGCCGTGGTCCAGGACTGGACCGGCATCCCGACCGGACGGATGCTGTCTAGCCAGACCGAAAAGGCGCTCAAGCTCGCCACCACGCTTTCGGAGCGGGTCGTCGGCCAAGGTCACGCCATGGAGATGATCGCCAAACGCGTGCAGACCAGCCGCGCCGGGCTTGGCGCGCCGGAAAAGCCGGTGGGCGTCTTCCTGCTCTGCGGCCCCTCGGGCGTCGGCAAGACCGAAACCGCATTGGCGCTCGCCGAAACGCTCTATGGCGGGGAGCAGAACCTGATCTCGATCAACATGTCCGAGTTCCAGGAGGCGCATACGGTCTCGACGCTCAAAGGCGCGCCGCCCGGTTATGTTGGCTACGGAAAGGGCGGCATCCTAACCGAAGCGGTGCGCAGAAAACCCTATTCGGTGATTCTGCTCGACGAGGTCGAGAAGGCGCATCCGGATGTGCACGAAATCTTCTTCCAGGTTTTCGACAAGGGGATGATGGACGACAGCGAGGGCCGGCGGATCGACTTCAAGAACACGCTGATCCTGCTCACCTCGAATGTCGGCTCGGAAGTCATCATGGACCGCACCAGGAACGGCACGCTGCGGGCCGGGCTCGATGATCTGGACACCGCCTTGCGCGGCCCGTTGCTGAAGGTCTTCCCGGCGGCCTTTCTCGGCCGGGTGGTGACCATTCCTTACTATCCGCTCTCGGATTCGATGATCGAAGCTATTACCCGTCATCAGTTCGCCAAGATCGCTCGCCGGCTGCGTGCAACCAACGATGCGGAATTGGTGATCGGCGACGGTGTCATGGATCTGGTCAAGGCCCGCTGCACCGAGATCGAATCCGGCGGGCGGATGATCGATGCCATCCTGAGCAACACGCTGCTGCCGGAACTGAGCCGCGGCGTGTTGAACCGCTCGCTCGAGGGCGAAAAGATGACAAGGGTCACCGTCGGCGCCTCCAAGGAGGGCTTCACCTATTCCTTCGAGTAGGAAATGTTGATGACGATTTGCTTCGGCTTCTTCGTGCGTAGGCAAGCTGAGCCGACTAGCTTGGGAGCGGCCGGTGGCGGTGAATTCGTATGACGCAATCGGTCAAACGCGCTGCGGCCGCTGTGGGCGAAGGCATCCACGATCGCCGAATCGAATCCAGGGGGATGCGCGCGCTGCCGAGACACCCCGCGTCGTGAAATAGGAAGCGCGCCTATTCTTCGTCCAGATTGGAGGTCGCGCGTGCGTCGGCTGGTGATCCTCGACGAGCCTCGGCATTCTAGCCGGCGGCTCAAGGCCCGCGAACGGTCGAAATCTACCGCGCCAACATCATGTCGAGGATGCAGGCCAAGAGCCTGTCCGAGATCGTCCGGCTGGCGTTGTTGGCCGACCGATCCTCTTAATAGCCCCATTGTCGGCCCAGGTTCTGCGTGTCTTCAACTGCCAAGGGCGCGTAGCGACCGAAGCAACGTCTGCTGGATAGGAGCGCTGCATGAAAAAGCACGCTTCTGCCGATCCGGGGATCAAGGTCGGATTGAGCTTATGTGGAAAATTGGAAGCCGCATCCTTCGTCTCGGCAGTTTCGAAAAGGATTCGCGTGCGCCATTCGCGACGTTCGAGGGCACTTCTCCACCCCGGGCCTTGCGCGGCGTCTGAAGGCGGCGCGAACTCGCCGCTTTGCGAGGCCCGTTGGAAACGCAGTGGAGGCGAATTCTTTGTCGTCACTCCGACCTCCGAGGTCCAGGCCGGCCGCTCCGCGTTGACGGTTGCACCACCGTCTCGCAGAAGTGTATTTGGGGCGGGTGACGCGGACCCGCGAAGCTAGTCGAGCGTCTCGATGACGCAGGCGGTCGCGCCGCGGTCAGTTCCCTTTCGGTTTCCTCTCGGGCCACCAAAGGCCGACGAGAATCGAAATCCGTATTTGCTATGATGCCGCATTCGCGGCCGCTGCCTCGAATGCGCAAAAGACCGTCTGGACCGCTCGCCGATCCAAATAGTGCAGAAAGCCACATTGATGCTCCGAGACGCCCAATCGGGCGCAGGCGGCCCTATCTGCCGAAACACTGGCGTCATTCCTCGCAGTTCAGAGCCCGAGGGTCTGGCCCGTTTCCATCTGAAGGAAATCTGCCGACGAATTCTGGAACACCGCGTCTTGGAACGCGTCGATGGCAGAGCCGTGGGTGACGTCGACCAGCACGGCCGCTGCGGCTTCAACCTTGTCGGCCGCTTCGTCAACCTTGTCGAAACGCATCAGCATTCGATCGTGGAGCATTGACAACCGCGTGGCGTGGTAAAGCACGCTGCGCTTGCGATAGTCCGAGTCCAGCGGCTCAAACAGTATTGTCATGACGGCAACTCCTCGCCATTTCATGTCCATGCGGGGGAATTCGGAGGCCGCATGCGGATAGATATTGGTCTGGCGCTCCCGGGCCTCCATCACGGGAGTTGATCTGCCCGGATCCTGCAGCACAGGGCGATATTTTCCGCGATGCCATTTTCCCTGTCCGTTTCTTCCTTGCGCGCTTCAATGATTTCGAAACTTCCTTCCACTTCGCCACCAGGAGCTCGGCATCCATGACGATGACAGCATCCTCTGGGCGGCGTCCATACCGGCCGTCATTGCTATCTGGTGCCCAAAAATTGCGGGAAAGCTCGATCAGCCGAAAACGAGGCTCGGCGGCACCACGCACCGAAGGCCTCTGACGCTGCCATCGGCAGAACCAGCGAGTAGCGTAGCGACACGTTCGCTCCGTCCCGGTACCTTGGATTACAGTGGCCTCCATGCCGATGAAATGAAACGCCAACCCCAAAGTTCCATAAGGCGTTACTAATTTAAATTGTTGTTGTG